>PTKB01000063.1 GCA_002937555.1 Alphaproteobacteria bacterium MarineAlpha10_Bin2
GCCGGCGGCCGGCCAGTTCCACCATCAGGCTGTAATGGCCGGCCGTGTGGCCGGGCGTCTCGAACAGCCACATGCCCTTGGCGATTTCCTGGTCGCCGCCGAGGGTCTCAAATTTCGGCGTATAGATATCGAGCGCCGGCTCAGCTGGCGCATCCATGCCGCGTTTGTCTCTAATCTCCGGTGAAAAATTCATGTCGGAGTAGCCCAGCATTTCGAACGGCTGCGGGCTTTCGCAGGCCTCCAATTCCTTGGCGTGGCACAGCGTGCAGGCTTCGGTCAGATGAATATTGCCGCCGCAATGATCGAAGTGATAATGCGAGTTGATGACATAGTTGATGTCGCCGGGCTTGAGGCCGACCGCCGCCAACTGCCCGGGAATGGTCTGCGCCTCGGTTTGCTCCGGTTTCTCGAACGGCAACACACGCTCGACATGGGCGTGGTCGTATCCGGTATCGAAAATATAGAGGCCGTCGGGATGATCGATGAGGACCGCGTAGCAGGGAAAACGCAGCTCGCCGCCGGGCCCGCGGTTCCAAAACGCGTGATAGCCGTCGATCACCAGCGTCCCGCCGTCAAGCAGGTAAACCTTGTTTGCGCTCATTGCTTAACTCCCGCTCCTCATTCCAGTCACCTTCGTCAACGTTCCCCCCGATGATAAGGAAGTGCAAGGGACGGCGGCAAATAGCTGTGCCGCGCAAACAGCACCAGCACCACGATCACCATCGCGAACGGCAACATCTGGACGACATCGGTCGGAATATTCAACCCGGCCACTTGCAATGCCGTGGTCAGCGCCAGACTGGCGCCGAACAGTGCCGCACCGAGCAAAACCCAATAGGGGTTGCCGCGCGCCAGCATGGCGAGAACGATGCCGATAAACCCAGCGCCATGGATCATGAACGGCACGAAAATTCCGGCGCCGACATTAGCCATAAACGCGCCGCCGATGCCGGCGAGCATGCCGGTCGTCAGCACCGCGCCGGCGCGCGTCAGTTTGACGTCGACACCGGCGGCATCGAGTGCTGCCGGATTGTCGCCGGCTGCCTGCAGGTTGAGCCCGATATGGGTGCGCCGGAACAGCCAGGCGACGAAGACCACCAGCAGGATCGAAAGATAGACCAGGGGGTGGCGCTCGAAAAAGGCCGGGCCGATCACCGGTATGTCGTTCAGCCCGGGAATATCCAGGCTCGGCGCTTCGGAGAGGCGCGGATAGCTGCGGCTGAACTGAAAATGATGGAGTAGCGCCGTCAGCCCCTCGGCGCCGATGGTGAGCGCGATGCCGATGACGATTTGGTTCATGCTGAGTATCACGCAGAACAGCACCATCAGCGAAGCGACAACCATGCCGGAGATGCCGCCGGCGAGGAATCCGAGCCAGAACGAGCCGGTATAATAGGCCGCGACGAAGCCGCCATAGGCGCCGATCAGCATCATGCCCTCGATGCCGATATTGAGCACTCCGGATTTTTCCGAAATCTGTTCGCCAAGGCCGGCGAGAAGTAGCGGAATTCCGACGGTCACAGCGCCGAACAACAGCGATGCGACAAACGTCTCTGTGAACAGCCCGCCCATCGCTCAGGCCTTCTTGCGCTGGCGCGAGATATGGTCGAGATACTCGACCAGGGCCAGGAAAATGAGCAGCAGAGCGACCAGAACCAGCACATAAAAATTCGGCACGCCCAAACGCCGCGACGCACTCTCGCCGCCGATCATCAGGATGGCGAAAAAGAGGGTAAATCCGATCACCGCGATGCCGTTGAAACGGGCGAGAAATACCAATGGCACCACCAGCAAGCCATAGGCCGGATTCCAGTCTGCCCGCATGGTTCCCCACACGCCGAGGATCTCCACCGCGCCGCCGAGACCGGCGAGGCCGGCGCTGAGGGCAAAGGTTGCATAGGTCAATCGCCCGACACTCATCCCGGCATGTTTGGCGGCGCGCGGATTAGCACCGACAATTTGCAAGCGGAGCCCGAACGCCGTTCGCGTCATGACGAAATGGACGGCGAATACGGCAAGCAGCGCGATAATGATGCCGCTATGGATGGTGGTGTCGAATAGCCGCCCCAAGCGGTCCGCCACCGGCAGCGTCATAGTCTGCGGCACGCTGTTATCGGGATCGTCGAACGGCAGCTTGACCAGCACATTGGCGAAACTGATGCCGAGAAACGTCATCATCAGGGTGGTGACGATTTCGTTCAGCCCGTACTGGGCTTTCAAAAACGCCGGAACCAGCGACCACGCCATCGCCACCAATATGGAGACCGCGCAGCAAATGACGATGGTGAGCCATGACGGCAGCGACGTGATGAGAAGCGGCGCCAATGCGGCGGCAGCGACGGCGGCCAGCAGGAACTGCCCATCGACGCCAAGGTTCCAGATGCCGGCCCGGAAGGCGACGATCAAGCCGGACGCGATCAACAGCAAGGGCGCCGAGCGGATGACGGTCTGTTGAAATCCGCTCCAACTGAAAAGACCGCGCTGCAGAACATAATCGTAATAGGCCAGCGGGTCTTTGCCGAGCGCAAGAAGGATCAGGCCGCCGACAACAAGCGCCAGGACGATCGGCACAAGCACGCGGGAGACCGAGGAAACAACTTCGCCGGGCCGCGCGGTCATGCCGCCTTTGCCCCCGTCATCAGACGCCCGATTTGCGCCTCGGCGTTGGCCTGGTTGTCGACGATGCCGGCCATTTCGCCGCCGAACATCACGCCGATGCGGTCGCACAGTTCAATCAGTTCGTCCAACTCCGTCGAGATGACGATGGTGGCAATGCCCTGCTCCGCCGCCTTGATGATACGTTCCCGCGCCAGGCGGGTGTTCTGCAGGTCGAGCCCGTAGGTCGGTTTGTTGAAGATCACCACCGAAGAATCGGCGGATATTTCGCGCGCCAGCAGGACCTTTTGGATGTTGCCGCCTGAGAGCCGCCCGAGCAGGGTATGCTCCGACGGCGTGCGGATATCGTGGGTTTCGATGACCTGCCGGGCGTGGCTAAAAATGCGCCGCCACAAGGTCACGCCGTCGCGCCAAAAAGGCGGCGCGCCGATTTCCTTGAGCACCAAGTTGGTCGCCACCGAATGGCCGGCCACGGTTCCCTCGCCGAGCCGCTCATCGGTGATGTAGCGCACACCGAGGCGCCGGCGGGCGGGAACGCCGCTATGGGCGGCCACCGTACCGTTCACTTCGATGGCGCCGGATAGGGCCGGCCGCTGCCCGGCCAGCACTTCGGCCAGATGCTTCTGGCCGTTGCCGTCAACACCGGCAATGCCGAACACTTCCCCGGGCTTTACCGAGAAACTGATATCGGCGAGCGCGCATTCTCCGGGCTCGGCGCGGGTCACGACATGGTTGAGCGTGATTGCGTCTTTGCCTGAGCGGTCAAAATCGGCGCGCGCGCGCCTGCCATGGCCTTCACGCACCATTGTTTCGGCATCTGCGCCTGCCACCTCACCGGCGGCGCGGAACATCAGGCGGATGATTTCGTTCGTCGCTTCTTCTTCGCCCAGGGCCTGCAAGCGTTCCGGTGGGATGTCGCCGGCGAGCTGCCCCTGGCGCAACACCGATATGCGGTCGCCGAACGCATATGCCTCGCGCAGCTTGTGGGTGACAAAGATGATGGCGACGCCCTGGCCGCTGAGCCGTCGCATGACGGCGCCCAATTCCTCGACGCCCTGCGGCGTGAGCATCGATGTCGGCTCGTCCAGGACCAGCACATTGCCGCCATGCCACAGCGCGCGGATGATCTCGACTTGCTGTTGCTGGCCGAGCGACAAGCGGCCGATCGGCACGTCGGGATCGATTTCGACACCGAGCAGTTCGGATATCTCATGAAAGCGGCCAAGCGCCGACTTGCGGTCATGCTTTTGCCACCAGGCGCCGCCGAGCATGAGATTTTCGATCACCGTCAGGCTGTTCACCAACAGCACATGCTGAAACACGGTGCCGATCCGAAGCCGCAGACTCTCGCGCGGCGAAGTGATGCGCACCCGCTTGCCGGCAATTTCGATATGCCCGTCATCGGGCTGCTGCATGCCGGCGAGGATGCCGATCAGAGTGGATTTTCCGGCGCCGTTTTCGCCGAGCAAGGCATGCACCTCGCCGCCATGGAAGGCCAGCGAGATGTCGTCATTGGCCAACACGCCAGGATAGCGCTTGGTAATTCCGTGCAGAGATACCTGAGGCGCCTGGCCAGCCGCCGGGTTCACCACTCGCTCCCCGGCAATGCGCTGCATTCTTTCATTCACGCCTGCCCAAGCCGGGGCGGCTCTTGAGGAGCCCCCCCGCATCTGTTGGTCTCAGTTATTCCGCGGCAGGCGCCTCGACGGAGGTCATCAGAGCCCGGACGTCCTCAGCGTCATAGACTTCCGCGACCGGCACAGAACCGTCGATGATCTGCTGGCGAACCTTCATCAGGCTCTCCCAGATATCGTCGGGAATATGCTTGGTCTTGAGCAAGCGCACAGAATCGTCTGCGAGACCGATCTTGTAACCGACCGTACCGAACTTGCCGGAGTTCAGATCCTCGACCATGGCGCTGTAAACCGGAATCATATCCCACAGAACGGACGACAACAGATGCCCCTTGTCGAGCCCGGTTTTGTCGCCGATCACGTCGATGAACCAAGCCTTGCCGCCATCGACGGCCTTGGTGGTCTCGACCGCCTGAATCATGCCGAAGCTCGAGCCGTTGCCTTGGCCGAAGATCACGTCGGCGCCGGCCGAAATCACCGATTCGGTCACGCGCCGGCCACCGGCTGCATCGCCGTAAGCCGCCGGGCCGATCACCGCATAGACGATCTGGGTGCCCATACCGGTCGCCCGCACACCCATGGCGAAGCCGGCCGATTGCGAGTTCCAGGACGGCGGCTCGCCGGAAACGACGATGCCGACGGTTCCGGTGCGGCTCATCTTGGCGGCGAGCATGCCGGCGAGATAGGCGCCGTCATGGCCGCTCAGCGTATAGTCGCCGACCAAACCGGCGACCAAACCATCGGGCTTATCGACGATCGCCACCGGCACGCCGGTCTCTTGGGCGATTTCCGGTGCCGCCGTGTTGTAGCCGCTGGCATGGGCGATCATCAGGCTGGCGCCTTCATCGGCCAATTCGCGCAAGGTCGGGCGCACGTCGCCATAGCCGAGCCCTTCGGCCGGCAGAAATTCGAGACCGTATTTTTCGGCCACCGCACGCGCGGCATCGACGCCTTGTTGGTTCCAGCCATAGTCGGTTCCCTGCTCGGGCACCAAGACGGCGATCTTCTTGACCATATCGCCAGCTTGGGCGCCGACGCTTACGGCAACCAGGGCTCCAAGCGCCAACCCCGCGATCGCGGCATGGCGTATTGTTTTTCCAAGTAAATCACGCATCTTTTGATTGCCTCCCTATTGCATTGCTGACCTAACCACCCACTCTGTAACGGGCGGCGCGGTGGGTCAACGACACCACACCCAATCTCTCTATCTATTCTCTAGCGCCTTGCGCGTTGCGACAAGTTTTTGCGCGCGCGCTTGGCGCAGCTCTGCAATCCGTTCCGGCGTATAATCGAAGATCCCGCCGCCGCTCTTGATGCCGAGACGCCCGGCCGCGGTCCGCTCGGTGATCAGCGGGCTGACATCGCTCCGGGTGCTCAATTCCTTATTCAGATAGCTGCCCACCGCCTGGTAGATATCGAGCCCTGCCATATCGAGAAGCGCCATCGGCCCGACCACGGCGAGCTTGTAGCCGATACCCCAAGAGACGCATTGATCGAGCGCCTCGGCATCGATCACGCCATCTTCAACCAGATCGACGCATTCGCGCATGATGGCGTAGAGAACCCGGTTTTCGACGAATCCCGGCACGTCTTTCTTGACCAGGATCGGCAGCAAATTGATTTGTCGGATCAGCGCGGTCATCCGCTCGACCGTTTCAGGCGCGGTGTCCTCGCCGGCGACGACCTCGATGATCGGGATAATGTGCGGCGGATTGGACCAGTGCATGCCGACGACCCGGCCGGGATGAGAATTTCCCTCCTGCAGCCGGGTGATCGGGATGCCGGAGGTGTCGCTCGCCAGCACGCAGTCCGGCGATACGAGCCCGTCAAGCTGTCCGAGGAGATCGAGCTTAAGCTCAAGGTCTTCGGGCACCGTTTCCACCACCAGGTCGGCGCCGGCGACACAGTCTTCGAGGCTGTCGCTCATGCGGATCTGCTCAGGTCCGCCATTGTCCGGCATACCGAGCGCCTCTAACACGCCAAACGCGCCGGTTATGAGGGCGCCGCTGTTGGCCACCGCCTCGGCGCTGGTGTCGTAACCGCTGACGGTCATTCCGCCGCGCGCCAGGGTGGCCGCGATGCCGGGGCCCATGGTGCCCATGCCGATTACCGCTACATGTTTCATTTTATTATTCCGTTTTCAGCTGACCACTTTTTCAAACGCCGGGCGATTGCCGAGGCCGGATTGCCAGCGTCGCAGATCGGGGAAGGCCGGTAGCTCAACGGGAAAATTTAAGCAGCGCTGAACGATCGGCCCGAGCGCGAATTCGCCGAGCGTCATCGCATCGCCGGCGAGCCACTCTCGCCCGCTAAGATGGCTATCGACGATTGCCAACTGCGCCGCCAGCGCATCGCAGAGGGTTTGGATATCGCCGCGCTCTTCTTCCGATTTTTTGGAAGCGCGAAAGACATCCAGATAAGGGCCGTTGAGCGACGCCAATTGCCAATCCATCCACAGTTCAACTTGGGCGCGGAGCCCCGGATCGGCGGGCAGGAAGGCGCTGCCTTCGCGGGCTGCGAGATAGCGAAGTATGGAATTCGATTCCCACACCACGGTATCGCCATCCACCAACGTCGGCACCTTGCCGGTCGGGTTGAGGCTCAAATAGGCCGCATCCGCGGTGTTTTCGAACTGGCGGCCATAATCCTCGCGGCTATATTCCAAGCCCATTTCTTCCAACAGCCAGAGAACTTTTTGCACATTCCCCGACGTCGCTCTCCCCAACAGTCTCAACATCCGTCCCGCCCTTTACATCATGTTTGTCGAGATTATATCGACCCCGTTCTGCCGGTCGACGAGGTAAATCAGGCCGCGGTCATCGATGGTGACGTCGTTCGACGAGGCGCGCTCGAAGCCGGCCGGCGGATCGGGCTCGTAATAGCCCACTTCCTTGGGGCTGTATGGATCGGCGAAATCGATCAGCCGGAGGCCCTGGGCGAACCAGGCGAACGGCACGGTCGTGCCAACGAAGCGCTCGGACGGTTGGTGGCAGCCGGTCATCGCCGGTTGCGGCGCGCCGTCCGGGTCGACACCAGCGACCTGGAAGGTCGAAATCGGAATCGGGCTGAGCTCATTGGAAATATCGTAGACCCAGGTAAAGGCCGGCGCGGCGGGCCACAGTTTGGCGACATCCTCATCGGCGACGATCATCACCTGGCGCCCTTTCAAGGGTTCGGGAAAGGGCAGGCAGGTATGGGTCGGATGGGGGAAATTGGGCGACGTGTTGAGGCCCGAAATCTCTTTCGGATTGGCCATATCGCTGATGTCGAGAATGTAAAATCCGTGATGCCAATAGCTCACATAGAGGCGATCGCCGACGCGGATGGGATGGTGGCATCGGGGCGCCGTCCAATCGTCCCAGGGATACGCCTCGCCGCCGGCCTCCCATTGCCCGGGGATCCACCAGCGCCCGACTTCCGTCGGCTTTGTGGGGTCGGACAAATCGAGGATCATGACAATGTTGCCGACATAGCCCTCCATGGTTGGTGAGATATAGGCGTAGCGGCCGTCGAAATCATAGCGGTGCACGCCGCGGCCATGAGTCTGCCATTTGCCGATTTCCTTGGGATTGGCCGGGTCGGCGACATCGTAGATTCCGAGGCCGCCGCCGAATTCCTCATCGCCTTCGGGGCCAAGCCGCTCATGGTTGACGATCATGATCCCGTCCGCGGTGCGGACTTTATGCGAATGCCAGCCCGGCGGTATGTCGATGCGGCTGAGCATTTTCGGATTCTTCGGGTCGGCGATATCGTATATGGAAGTGCCGCTTGGCTCGCGCATATGGCCGACATAAAGCGTCCGGCCGTCGACCCACACCTGGCCGCCGCCGGGACAGTCGATATGCGCCACATGTTCGGTGTTGCTGGCCTTCGGCATATCAATCGATTCTGACGATATCGCCTTCCGGCGTCTTGCCGTGCTTCTGGTAGAGCGCCAGCGCCTTCAACGTCGGCTCGTCGCTGGCGACGAACAGGATCGCCGGCTCGCTATCGGAGCCGTTGACATGCTCGCACCAATGCCCGCCGGGGACCGCCACCGTGTCGAACGGCGCCCACTCGATGCGCTCGCCGCCGATGATGCTGTGCCCGCTGCCCTCGAACGGCGCCACCAACAGGCTGGCGTTCTGTTTCAGCGGCTGGGTGCGTTCGCCCGGCCGCAACATTTGGGCAAAAAAGGTGATGGTCTTGAAAACCGGCTGACCGTTGGTCGGATCGACATATTCCACCAGCAGGCCTTCATAGGAATCGCCGTCCCAATCGCGGAAACTCTCGAGCAATTCGCGCATCACCTCCCAGCGGTAGACATACATCGGCGAGGCATTGCCGGTGCCGCGGTCATGGCTGACAAAGCGCGGCATCAGTCCGCCGCGGCTATAAATCTCGCGCGAATATTCGCTCGACACCCGAGCCGACTGCACGTTTTTGCGAATGCGCTCGCCGTCGACCTCTTCGGTGTAGTCATGCTCGAAATAAGTCGCATTCAAGGTCTCGACCAGCGGCAGATCGAGCACGCTCAAATTCACCGCCGGCTCGTCGCCCTGGTTGCCGTGATTGTGCCAGGTATCGTGCGGCGTCAGCACCATATCGCCGGGGCCAAAGGTGATGTCCTCGCCCTCAACGCCGGTGAAATTCATCGTCCCCGTCAGGCCGAAGCGAATGGCGTTCGGCGAGTGGCGGTGCGGCGGCATGATCTCGCGCGGATCGTTCAAGCGGTATGCCGTATACATGGTCGACACGCTAGCGCGGCGCGGCGCGAGGCCGGGATTCACCAGAATGAGCGAGCGCCGCTCCGACGATTGCATGGTGACGAGCTCGGCCGAGCGCTGCAGCAACGGCTCGATATCGTCGCGGTATTTCCACACGAAGGGGAGCGCCTTTTTCTTGTCCATGACCTGGCGGTCCTCGTCATGGTCGGCGCTGGTATCGACCGCCCAGAAGGGCGCCATGTGTTTTCGAAACACATCTTCATGCAGAGCATCCAAAGCCGCGTTCATCCTGTCCTCTCCGTGCCGATGGACTCGTCGAAATTGGTATCACATTCGACGCCCGTTACACCACCCAGCGCGGCGGGCCGAGCGGGTCGGTGCCGTCTTCGTCCAAGAGCGGCACATAGGCGTTGGCGCCGCGCGTCGATTCGTTGTTGTCGTATTCACGCAATTCCAGACGCGCGATCTGGTTGCGGTGCACCTCATCCGGGCCGTCGGCGATGCGCAGCAAGCGCGCCGTTGCGTAAGCCTTGGCGAGACCGTAATCGGACGTCACCCCGGCGCCGCCGAACGCCTGGATCGCCCAGTCGATGACCTCGCACGCCATGTTCGGCGCCGCCACCTTGATCATGGCGATCTCCTTGCGCGCCACCTTGTTGCCGACAGTGTCCATCAGCCACGCCGCTTTCAGCGTGAGAAGACGCGACTGCTCGATTTTTATACGCGCCTCGGCGATGCGCTCCTGGGTCACCGTCTGGTCCGAGATCGCTCTTCCGAACGCGATGCGAGATTTGGTCCGCCGGCACATGCGCTCGAGCGCGCGCTCGGCCAATCCTATGAGCCGCATGCAATGGTGAATACGCCCCGGCCCGAGGCGCCCTTGGGCGATCTCGAAGCCGCGCCCCTCGCCGAGCAGCATGTTGTCGGCCGGCACCCGGGCGTTATCGAAATAGATTTCGGCATGGCCGTGCGGCGCTTCGTCATAGCCGAACACCGGCAGCATGCGCTTGATGGTCACACCGGGATGCGGCAGCGGCACCAGAATCATCGATTGCTGCTTGTGGCGGTTCTCATTGTCAGGATCGGTCTTGCCCATCACGATCAAAATCCGGCAGCGCGGATCGAGCGCGCCCGAGGTCCACCATTTGCGCCCCTGAATGACATATTCATCGCCGTCGCGGCGGATTTGCGTCTCGATATTGGTGGCGTCAGAGGAGGCGACCTCAACCTCGGTCATGGCGAAAGCCGAGCGGATTTCTCCTGCCAACAAGGGCTCCAGCCATTGTTTCTTCTGCGCCTCGGTGCCGTAGCGAACCAGCACTTCCATATTGCCGGTATCCGGCGCCGAGCAGTTGAACGCTTCGGGGCCGAAATGCGAGCGCCCCATTTCCTCGCACGCCGGCGCATATTCGAGATTTGTCAGCCCGGCGCCCAATTCGCTTTCCGGCAAGAACAGATTCCATAGGCCTTCCGCCTTGGCCTTGTTCTTCAGCTCCTCGAGCAACGAGATCGGCTGCCAGCGGTCGCCGGTGGCGATCTCACCCAGCATCTTCTCCTCGTTGGTATAGACATGCGCTTCCATGAAGGCCGCCACCCGGTCGCGAACATCCTTCGCCGTGTCGCTATAGCCAAAATCCAATGTCTTTCTCCATCCTTAATGACGCGCCGCAACGCCTCACTTCGAATGGCATAGTACAGCGTCAAAGCTTCGGTGTTTTGGGAAAATTAGATTGGCTATGGCGATATTTCGGGGTCTCGGAAGCAACGACCCGCGAGTCGCCTGGGGGTTCGGCGGTCGAAGGGGCATATTCGACCGTCGCGTATCCGTTGCGCCGGATGATCTTGACGCGCTTGTACTTGTTCGGCGCGAAGGCATCGTAGAGTCCCACGGTTCTTCTCCTGGTCGGATGGTGTGAAAAACATGTCTTCCCTGCGCCGGTCCCCGCCAACGCGCCGGCGGTGCTTGCCACAGGACACCGGGGTGCGTCGGCGGGGTGATCGCCGCTGAGGGGAAACGGCGAACTGGGGGTGCGGG
>PTKB01000064.1 GCA_002937555.1 Alphaproteobacteria bacterium MarineAlpha10_Bin2
TCAAACCACCGGCGAAAGTACGGCACTTCGGGCGCGCCCGAGCCGATAGATAAGATGATCCTGTTCGACGTCGTTACGCCGCCCGAGCGCCCGCAAGGCCTCGACGAGCGGGTCGAGATCGTGAGCGGCGACATTTCCGACCGCGATCTGGTGATGCGGCTGATCTCGGGCGATTCGCTTTCGGTATTCCATTTTGCGTCCGTCGTCAGCGCCGGCGCGGAGCAGGATTTCGACCTCGCGCTCAAAGTAAATCTCGACGGCGGCCTCAATGTGCTGGAAGCCGCCCGCGCCGCGCCGGGTCTGCCGCGCGTCGTTTTCACCTCGAGCCTCGCCGTGTTCGGCGGCTCGGCCATGCCCGACACCGTCTCGGACGACACCAAGATCACGCCGATGACCACTTACGGCATGACCAAGGTGGTGAATGAATTGCTGCTCAACGACTATACACGCAAAGGCTTTCTCGATGGCCGCGGGGCGCGCCTGCCGACCGTCATCATCCGCCCCGGCAAACCCAACAAGGCGGCCTCCGGCTTTGCCAGCGGCGTGTTCCGCGAGCCGCTTGCCGGGATCGACTATGAACTGCCGGTTACGAACGAGACGCGCATGGCGGTGAGCGGCTACCGCACCATCATCGAAGGCATTCTGACCTTGCACGAGGCCGAGAGCGACGCCATCGGCGACGACCGCTCGATCAATCTGCCGAGCATATCGCTGACCGTGGCGGAAATGATCGCGGGTCTCGGCCGCGTCGCCGGCAACCGACCGCTCGGCCAAATCATCGCCGCGCCCGACCCGGCGATTCAAGCCATATGCGACGGCTGGCCGGGCCGCGACGAGGCGCCGCGCGCCATCGCGCTCGGCCTGCCGGCGGACAAGAATTTGGATTCCATTATCCGTGCCTATATTAAAGATTATGCGGATGCATAGCGCGCCGGAACAGAGTTCCGGAAAATAACGATATGAGCGGCAACGATATATCCCTGCCGGCTGGCGATCCGTTCGCCGGATTTTGGCGCCGCGCGGGAGCGTGGTTTATCGACGCGGTGTTGATTTACGTCACTTACCTCCTGGTCGCATTTTTCATCTGGGACGATTTGCTTGTCCAAACGGCGATGCAAGATCCCGACGGCGGCGAAGTGTTTAATTCCTATGTTCCTTCCCTGCTCGGTCTACTGCTCGTCGGCGTCGGCACGCTGGTCTACTTCGCGCTCCAGGAGAGCAGCCGCGTGCAAGCGACGCTGGGCAAGCGTGTGCTGCGGATCAGGGTTTGCGATTACAATGGCGACAAGATCAGCCTGCTCACCGCCGGCTACCGCGCTTGGCCGTTATGGCTTCCCGGCCTCATCAACACGGTGGCCATTCTCGATTTCGTTGTCGGGTTGGCCTCGCTATTGGCTTGTTTGGCGGTCGCTTTCACCAAGCGCAAACAAGGCCTGCACGACATCATGTCGCGCTGTCTGGTGGTCAAACGCCAGGCCGTGTTTTCCGACGTGTCTGAACGGTTTTCGTAACGGCGCCGGCGCATGCTGCCCCTCAAAGACAACAACCTGACCCACATTACGCCTTATGTGACCTATGCGTTGATCGCCGCCAATGTGCTGGTGTTTCTGATCATGCTGATGCTGCCAGACGATCTCGAAGGGCGCACCAAATTCTCGCTCGGCGCCATTCCTGCCGTCATTTTTCAGATCAAAGACATCGCCGCCCAGGATGCCATTCTGCCGTCCAGCGTCGATTTTCTCAGCATCCTAAGCTCGCAATTTCTCCATGCCGGCTGGTGGCATCTGATCGGCAACATGCTCTACCTCTGGGTCTTCGGCAACAATATCGAGGACGCCATGGGGCATGTGCGGTTCCTCATTTTCTATTTGCTGTGCGGCACCGGCGCGGCGCTGATCAATGCCGGCATGGATCCGAATTCGGTGATACCCACCATCGGCGCGAGCGGCGCCATTTCGGGCGTGCTCGGCGCTTATCTCCTGCTCTATCCGCGCGCCAGAGTGATGGTCTTCGCCTTTTACATGCTGTTGCCACTCCCCGCCTTCCTGGTGCTTGGCCTGTGGATTTTCATGCAAGTCGCCAATTTGGGCGGCGGCGGCGCGAGCAACATCGCCTGGTGGGCGCATATTGGCGGCTTCGCCGTCGGCATGGTGCTGGTGCTGCTGTTCAAATACCGCCACGTCAAAATTCTCGGCACCGGTCATTTGAGCCAGACCGCGCGCCCCGGCGCGGCGGCGCCAACCATCTCCGTCGTGCCGGAGTCGGAAGAACCGGGACCTTGGGGGACGGAAATCAAAGGCCCCTGGGTGCAGGATTCGCCGCCCAAACCCGAGACACCGCCCAAGCGGCGCTCGACGATCCCCGATGCCGGCGACCGCAAGAAGGACTGATTAGGCTGTCACGTCAGGACTGCGCTGCGTTGAGCAGCAGTTGAACGTAGAAGCGGATGACCTCGCTGTAATTTTGTAACGATATGCGTTCGTTCGTTCCGTGGATGCGGCCGGTGTCGTCCGGGCCGAGGCGGATCGGCAGGAAGCGGTAACTATTTTCCGCAATCCCGGTAAAATGCTTGCTGTCTGTGGCTGCGATGACCAGATGCGGCGCCGGCAGGGCGTCGGGAAAGATTTGCCGCACTGTCGTTTGCAGAGCTTGGAAACTCTTTGAGTCGACATCGGATACCGGCGGCGGCTCGTTGGCCAGGCCGTGCTGGCTGATTTCGATCAGGGGATCGTCGATCACCTCGCGCACATGCGCCGTCACAGAGGCGATGGAATCGGACGGCAGGATGCGGAAATCGACGATCGCTTCGGCGGCGCAAGGCAGCACGTTCGCCTTAACGCCACCGCTGATCCTGGTGACGGCGGTGGTGGTGCGGATCACCGTGTCGGTGGCGCGGGATTCGGACAGCCGCGACGTTACCAGCGGCGAAAACAGCCATCGGTTGGTGACGGCGAGGCGCAGCATAAACGGCATCTCCGGCGCCAATCGGTCGAACATGTCGGTCACCGGCGGTGCGAGATTGGCCGGCATCGGGTTGGTCTCTAGCCGGTGAATGGCGCCGGCGAGGCGGCCGATGGCGGTCGTCTTTGGCGGCATGGAGGCATGGCCGCATTCTTCCGTTCCGGCGCGGAGCTTGAGCGCCAGATAGCCTTTTTCGGCAACCCCAACTAGGGCCACCGGTGGTGCGACGCCGGGCACGATGTCGTGTGCGATGATGCCGCCTTCATCGAGGGTAAATTCCAGTTCCACACCGCGTTCGGCGAGAAGCGATGCGATCTTGGCCGCGCCCTCCGGGCCGTCGACCTCCTCGTCATGACCGAAGGCAAGATAGACAGTGCGCTCCGGCGCAAAACCGTCGGCCAACAAACGCTCGACCGCCTCGAGGATGGCAAGTACGGAGACCTTGTCGTCGAGCGTTCCCCGCCCCCAGATGAAGCCGTCCGCGATGTCGCCCGAAAACGGCGGCCGCTCCCAACTGCTCTCGCTGCCGGGCGCAACCGGCACCACGTCCATATGCGCTAACAGAGGATCGGCCGGTGCTCCGGATCGCGGCCGTGCCAGGTGTAAATCAGGCTGTGGCCGCTGACGGTCTCGCGTTCGAGGGTGGCGTGGACCTTCGGAAGACTCTCGGCAAGGAAATTATGCAGGCCTGCGAACGCATCGCCCGCCACCGGCGCATCTGGGCCGTGCGAGATGGTTTGAAAGCGCACGCTGGCGCCCAAGCGCGCCGCCGCGCCGCTCTCGGCGACATCGAGCTCGGCGGCGATCCCGTCGGCGGGAGGAACCGCGATCTCCGGCGGTCCGGCGCAGGCGGCGATGACGAGGCTCAATGCCACCAACAGCGCCAACGTTCCGGCAACCGCCCGGCGGCCGGCGGGAAAACGGAAACCTGTCGAATTATCCGGCATCGATCCATTCCTTTCCAAGAGCGTCCTTCGCGCGCGCGGCACGAAAACATCGCCAAAAGATCAGAGGCGCGTGGCAATCCGAACGATTGTGGGTTTCCAGCACATCTTACGCTCCGGGATGCCGTCGCGCGACCGCTTGGAACGCCAACCGCCTTCGCTTTGCCTCCCGATAGAGAGAGATTGGCCTCCACAACAGGAGGAAAGACGATGTGGATGGACACGATTGCAGGCGCTTTTTATTGGCTCTCGGAATGGCTTGGCGCGGCAATGCATTGGGCGATTTGAGCCCGGCTGACAGCCGGCGCCACGCCAGCGCTAATTTCGGTTGGCGTCGAGGAAGGCGAGCAGCGCCGCGAAATAGGCCTCGGGCTCTTCCCACATGATCACGTGAGTGCTGTTTTTGAACGTGCAAACTTCGGCGTTCGGCAATTCGTCCGCCATGCGCCGGCCGACACCGGCGTCGTAACGCCCGGTCATGATCAATGTCGCCTGCGCGATCTTGTGCAGGTCCGGGATGCGGTTCCAATCTTTCATCGTGCCGGTGTAGCAGAACTCGTTGGGGCCCTGGAGCGCGACGAAGAGCGCCGGATTGAAGCCGAGGATGGAACGGTTGAGGGCGTCGGGCCAGGTCTCCAGGCAGCACACATAACGGTAATTGAGAAGCGTCACTGCGGCCTCATATTCCGGGTGATCGAACATGCCGCGCGCCTCGTAGCGCTCCATCATGGCTTCGGTCTCGGTGCCGAGCACGCGCCTGAGGCGCATCTGTTCGCCGACCGAATGGGCGATGTCGGCCGAGCCGTTTGCGATGATCAAGGATTTGAAGCGGTCCGGATAGGTGAGCGCGTATTCGATACCGAACCAGGTGCCCCAGGAATGGCCGTAAAGATGAACGGTGCCAAGGCCCATCGCTTCGCGCACGGTTTCGGCTTCGCGCACATAGCGCTCGAGCGTCCATAGGCCGGGATCGTCTGGCTTGTCGGATTCGCCGCAGCCGAGTTGATCGTAGCAAACGACGCGATAGCCCCTGTCGGCGAGCCAGGAGTGGGAATCGCGGACATAATCGCACGCCATGCCGGGGCCGCCGTTGAGACAAAACAGGACTTCATCGCCGGCGCCGAAGCTGTAGGTGACCAAATTGTAGCCATCGACTTCGACGTTGCCGATCTCATCGGCCCGGCGTTCATCGATCATCTCTCAGCCCCCGCGGCGGAACGGCATCTAAGCCTACGGCCCGGCGACAAATTCATCGGCAGTTATAAGCCCGCTATAGAGCGGCAGAATCTCCAGCATCGCGTCATAGTTCTGGTCGGTGAAGCCGCTGGTGCAATCCTTCAACACCGTCGCCGTATAGCCCATGTTGACGGCGCGTTTGACCGTGGTCTCGACGACATGCTCGATACATTGTCCGGCGACGTAAAGGTCGGTGATTCTGTTGGTGCGGAGAATCAAATCCAGATCCGTGCCCTCGAAACCATCCGAGCCGAAATTGGTCACGATGATTTCGTTCTCTCTTGGCGTGAGCTCTTCGATGACTTCGGCGCCCCACGACCCGACAAGACACTCGTTCTTCTCCTTGGCCTCTTTGAGGAGGCCGCAAGTGTCGGCGGGAAGTTCGGGGAAACCGGGCCGCCAGGCGATATTCACGAAGATCACCATCATGCCGCTGTCCCGGGCCGCGCCGAGCGCCTTAATGGTGTTGGCGATCGATCCGTTCTTTTCGACCTGGGGGAACAAATATTTGCCCCACACCCCGTCGGGGGTGGGCAACGCCATTTTGAAAATGCAGCACCAAAAATGCTGAATCGCTCATAGCCCTCGTCCTTTTGGCTTGGGTTGGCAACAATCGTAAATCCCAACCTACCATAGTTCGCCGCGCCAAGGCCCTCACGCGCAGTGTAACGAGATGCCTCGTTTAGCGAGGCTCGCGCTCCGAGGACTGGCGATCCACGACTGCCTTTTCCACAGCATCGATCACATTGAGCGGGCAATAGACGGCTTGGCGCGTGCGCAAGAGCAGGCCCGGAATCGACATCACTTCGCAGCCACCGTAACGCATGAAGAAGCTGAAAATTAGCGAGACCCCAATATAAAGCAGAATCGCCTGATGGAATGTGTGGGGACCAAGTTGAAAGGCGAATACTGCAGCGAGCGGCGCGAGAAGAACCGCCGTCCTCAACCACGTATTCATTTTTGCCAGGAACAGCCGGCCGAGTAACAGGCTCGCCGCCGGGTAGGCGCCAAGTGTGGCCGCGAAGTAGAGTGCGAGTTCCGTGATTGCCGTTGTCGATGGCGTGAGCGCCGCCTGATAGATCACGCCCCCGACAAGCGCGCCCCCTACACATAACCGCATCCAGCGGCCAACGATGCCAACGTCGCGGCCGAGCTTGCCGTAAGAATTCTTTGTTCCAACAGATTCCGTCATCTTACTTTCTCCTTGCCTGGCGATGTTCTTTTGGGTTGTTGTGATGGCGACGTATGACGCAGAGATAAAATGAATTTTCCCTGGCAGCCCAGCAGGAATTCGCGAATCCGCCAATCCCTTTCGCGAATCCGCGGCCGGCGAATTCGCGAAGCGTGAAACCGCATGTTGAACACCGAGAAATTGGTGAAATTCCCAGATTCAAAGGGCAAATGGCTGCGTCGCGCCGCCATGATCGTCCTGGCAAGTGCGCTGATCGCCGCCGCCGCGCCGTTTGGCACGTCGAATATGGATATTGCGCCGCGATTCTTATATTGGCTTGGCGGTATTTCGATTGGTTGGGCGCAGTGGTCGCTCATCATGCGGCTGCTCCACCGCCTGACCAGCGCCAATCCGTGGCCGCCCGGCGTCGCAGGCACCGTCGCCGCTTTCTTCTTCGCCGGCCTGATGGCTTTGGAGATCTATGTCGTCCGCACCTGGCTGATCAACGCGCCGTCGGGCACCGGTACGACCGCGTTCCTCAGTATCCTCGGCGCCATGCTGGCCTATTGCTGGCTCGGCCAGTTGCTGGTGCGGCTCGCCTCGGGCGGGTCGCCGACAGCGTCGACAGAGCCAGAAGAAGAATCCGATAGCCGCACCGAAGTCCGTTTCCTCAGGCGCATTCCCCACCACATTGTCGGCGATTTATTGTGTCTCAGAACCGAAGATCATTATTTGAGAATCCATACCAGCGCCGGCCAGGATTTGGTTTTATTCCGCTTGAAAGATGCGCTTTCGGAATTGGCCGGGACCGACGGCATGCAGGTGCATAGTTCCTATTGGGTGGCGCGCACCGCGGTTGCAAATCTGGAGAGCAAGGAGCGAAAAACGACGCTAACCTTGAGCAATGGTCTGCGCGTACCGGTGAGCGAAAGTTTCCTGCCCAGCGTGCGTGAAGCCGGATGGCTCGACTGACTTGCGCGCAGGCACGCCGGTCAAGATCTAAATTATCCTCCGCCGATGCCGTATTCGCCGGCCCAGCCGAGGCCGGCGCGGGTGTCGCCTTCGGGGCGGTATTCGCACCCCACCCAGCCGTCGTAGCCGAGCCGATCAATGAGCGCGAAGAGATAGGGGTAATTGATTTCGCCGACCGTGGGCTCGAAGCGCCCGGGCACGCCGGCAATCTGCACATGGCTGATGATATCGAGGTCGCGCTCGAAGCTGTAAGCCAGGTTTCCTTCCATGATCTGCAAATGATAGACGTCGTATTGCAGGAAGAGATTGTCACTGCCGACGGCCTCGATCACGCGCCGCGCCTGTTTCGAGCCGTTCAGCAGATAGCCGGGCATGTCGAAACTGTTTAAGGGCTCGATCAGCGTGCGCACGCCGCGCTCCGCGAAATAGTTTGCGGCGTAGCTGAGATTGGCGACATAGCAGTCCTCGTAAGCGCCCCGCTCGGCGCCTTCGGGGACCAGGCCGGCCATCACATGGACCTGCTTGCAGGCCAGCGCCTCGGCATATTCGCCGGCCTTCTCAACCGCCTCGCGGAACTCCGCCTCACGTCCCGGAAGCGCCGCCAAGCCACGCTCGCCGGCGTCCCAATCGCCGGGCGGCGAGTTGAACAACGCCTGAACCAGGCCGTGCACCGCTAGCGTTTCTTTGATCTGGCCGGGCGGATAGTCGTAGGGGAAGAGATACTCCACCGCCTGAAAGCCACAGTCGGCGGCGGCGGCGAAGCGCTCGAGAAAATCGATGTCCTGAAACAGGAAGCTTAGATTGGCGGCAAATTTCGGCATGGCCTTACTCGGTAAACGGAATTACGCCCGTGCTCAATCATTTGCGGCGGCAGCGGCCACCGCGGCGGTGGCGGGGAGATCGATCCGGAAGGTGAATATGCATCCTTCATTCGCCTCCGAGGTAATTTTCAAGTCGCCGCCCATCGCCGCGACCCTTCTGCCGGCGATGGCAAGGCCCAGCCCAGTGGCACCTTTGATGCCCTCTCCTTCGTTCTTGTGAAAGGGCTCGAAGATATTGACCAGCGCCGTGTCGGTGTAATGCGCGCCGCGGTCGCGTATTTCGAAGGCGTAAACGTCATCTGCCGGCTGCGAGACCGCGAAACGTACCGAGCCCCGTTCGTTCGCGTCCATCGCATTGGTGAGCAAGAATTCCAGCACCTGGCGCAGCAAACCGGCTTCGCCATTGACCGTGCCGTAGTCTTCCGCCGAATTATTGAGCTCAAGACCGATACCGCGCTCGGCAGCGGTGCGTACCGTATCCGTGCGCAACCCGCCGATCAGGTCGCCAAGATCGAAAACTGCCGGCGCGAAATCCTCATCGGCGGCGTCCATACGGGCAATTTCCACCACATCGCCGATAATGGCGGATAGATTTTTGCAGTTCAGCGCCAGATCGTCGATCGCGAGGCGCTGCGACTCGTTCAAATCCTGCTCGCCGCGCAGACTGAGCGCATCGTCCTCAATGGCGTTGATCGGGGCATCCAACTCGTTGCTCAAATCCGATAGAAAAATCGATTTTTCCTGATTGCTAAAATCGGCCTGTAAACGGGCGCGCGCGAGTTCCTCATTGGCGGCATTGAGTTCCTCGACCGTGACACGCATGCGCTTCGCCATCTCGGCAAGCTTATCCGCGCGTTGCATCAAGGCGCGGTTTTTGACGCGCGAATCCGCCACGATGGCGAACACGATCAACAGCCCGACGGCGGTGATAGCAATAAAGGAATTGAGGCCGAGGGTGGTCTCACCGCCGCCCTGGAAGATCACGTCCTTGAGAATGACGATCACCAGGGCGACGCCGCCGATCAAGGCGACGGCCACACCGAAATATCGATATCTGTTTAAAAGATCCCCAAGGGATCGCCGATTGGAGTCTGTGTCTGCCATCGCGCCCTGTCCGCCTGCCGCGTATTGTGCACCATTCAAGCCGCCTTGTGTCGCGAAAAAAGCCGGTTGACGCCAAGATGAAGAGACCCGATTCTGCCAACTTCGTGGTGACATTACTTCTGGTAGAGAGATGCGAACGGCGCTCGGCGAGTTAGGCGATTTGGAGGCCCTACAGCAGGTCGTAGAAGTCGCCGGCTTGAGTCTGATCGAAGCCGGCTGCGCCGCCGGCGATACGGCACGTGGCCTGGCTGAGCGCGGCGCGCGGGTGCTGGCGGTCGAGCCGGATCCGGTGCAGGCCGAGAAAAACCGCGCCCAGCCGCCCGCGCCCGGCGTCACCTTCGTCGAGGCCGGCGCCGAGGCACTGCCTGCCGAGGATGCGAGCGTGGATGGCGTGTTGTTTTTCCGCTCGCTGCATCACGTTCCGCGCGAATTGATGGACGCGGCGCTGGCTGAAGCCGCCCGTGTGCTCAAGCCCGACGGTTTTCTCTATGTCGCCGAGCCGGGCATGGAAGGCAGTCACTTCAAATTGATGCGGCCCTTTAACGACGAGTTCGAAGTGCGCACCCTAGCGCAGCAGGCTTTGGAGAAAAGTGCCCGGCCGCGTTTCGAGGAAACGGCGCGCTACGTCTATATGCAGCGCCCGCGCCATGAGAGTTTCGCCGCCATGGTGACGAAATTCTCCTCGCTCTCCTACAACCCCATCCCGCGCGAGTTGATCGAGCAGAACGAAGTGCGGAATAACTTCGAAGCCGGCAAAACCGACGATGGCTATGTCTTCGAGCAGCCCATGCTGATCGATTTCCACCGCCGCCTACGCGCCCCGAGCTAGGCAATGGCTGAGGCGCACAGCAAAGAAGTGGTTCTGGCTGAGCGGCCAGTGGGCATTCCCGAAGCGCGGCATTTTGAGGTGCGCGAAGCGCCGATGCCTGAAGCGGGCGACGGCGAGATATTGATCCGCAACCGGTTCCTGTCGGTCGACCCAGCGATGCGCGGCTGGGTTAATACGGTGGCCAATTATTCCAAGCCAGTGGGTGTCGGCGAAGTGATGCGCTCCTTCGCCGCCGGCGAAGTGGTCGCTTCGCACCATGCGGATTACGCTCCCGGCGATCTGGTTTGCGGCATGTTCGGCTGGCGCGAAAACGCGGTCTCGGACGGCGGCAACGTGCTGTACCGCCATGATTTGGCCGACGTCCCGCTGTCCGCCAGCCTCGGCATTCTCGGGGTGAATGGCATTACCGCCTATTTCGCCCTCCTCGATGTCGGCGCGCCCCAAGCGGGCGAGACGGTTGTCGTCTCAACGGCGGCGGGCTCGGTCGGCAGCGCCGTGGGCCAGATCGCCAAGATCAAGGGCTGCCGCACCGTCGGCCTCACTGGAAGCGGTGAGAAAGTACAGCAATGTTTGACGGAATTCGGCTATGACGCGGCCATCGATTATCGCGCCGGCGACGTCGATAAGGCGTTGGCCGTAGCCTGCCCCGACGGCGTCGATATTTATTTCGACAATACCGCCGGCGCCATATCGGATGCGGTCTACCGCCATCTCAACATCCGCGCCCGCTCAGTTGTCTGCCGCACCGCCTCTCAGGCCAGTTGGGATCCGTGGCCCGAGGGCCCACGCATCGAGCGTCACCTGCTGGTCAAGCGCGCCCGCATCGAGGGCTTTCTGCTGTTCGACTACGCCGACCGCTACGAAGAGGCGCGCAGCCAACTTGCCGAATGGCTG
>PTKB01000065.1 GCA_002937555.1 Alphaproteobacteria bacterium MarineAlpha10_Bin2
AGGGCGCGGGTCATGTTGACGACGGCCCCTTTGGTGATGCAATAGGGCGCAAGGTCCGGGCAGCCCACGTATCCGAAGACGGAGGACAGGTTCACAATGCTTCCCCCGCCCCGCCGCAACATCTGAGGGAGAACCTTCTGGGTCAGGAAAAAGTAACCGGCGACGTTGACCTCCAGACTCCGCCGGAATTCCTCCGGCGCCACCTCGGAAAAGGGTTTGTACACCCGGTGGACCATATTGTTGACCAGGATGTCGATCCCGCCGAAGGTCTCGACCGTTCTTTGAACGGCCTCGTCCATGACCGCGAGGTCGGCGGCGTCGCCTGAAACGGAGAGAACGCCGGCCCCGCTCTTGCGACATTCGGCTTCTATCCGGCGGAGGCCGTCCTCATCGAGGTCCATCAGGGCCTGCTTGTCGGCGCTGGCGTTGTAACGTTCGATGGCCTTGCGCAATTTGACCGTCTCCTTGCACTGATTGCCGCATATATCCTTGAGGATCGTAAGCTGCGCATTGGCCATTTCAGCATCGCCGACCAAAAGATAGGTTTCGCCGAGATATTCATGCGCGCCGCGATGCCTGGGTTCGAGGTCAAGCGCCCTGGCGTAAGCGTCGAACGCCGGGTCAGCATCGCCCATGCGGCGATAGGAATAACCCATCAGATTGTAAGCCTCGGCATTTTTGGCGTCGTCGGACACCGCTTTCTTGAAATAGGAGACCGCCTCCTGCCAATCACCATTGCGGAAGGATTGCTGGCCGCGATCGAAATTTTTGGTATTGCTGGCGGATGAGCTCGAATCGTTGTTGTTGGTGCTCGCCGCCTGGACGTCCGCGCTCGACAACATGGCCGAGCCGGCGGCCATTACCGCGATAACAAAGCTTGCCGCAAGTTTTTTTCGAATTTTGCTCATGTCCTATCTCCTGTCCCTACCGTTTTACACCGCGCCAATTTTACACATACGCGGAAGAATGGATGTGGCAGCCTAACATTTGGTCAGTTATATCCCGAGGACCATGGGAATAACGAAAAAAAATCGAAAAATTGAGGCCCGCGGTAGGTTTCTTAATTGGATTGCTGGTAGTTAGGCGGCTCGCGGGTAATCGCCACGTCATGCACATGGCTTTCGCGGAGGCCCGCAGATGACACCCGCAAAAACTTGCAATTGCTACGCATTTCGGCGATTGAGCGGTTGCCTGTATAGCCCATCGCCGCGCGCAAGCCGCCGACAAGCTGGTGCACCACGCCGCCCACCGGCCCCTTGAATGGCACTCGTCCCTCGACCCCTTCAGGCACGAGTTTCAAGTCATCCGAGATTTCCTGCTGGAAATAGCGGTCAGCCGAGCCCCGCGCCATGGCGCCGAGCGATCCCATGCCGCGATAGGATTTGTAGGAACGCCCCTGATAGAGAAACACCTCTCCCGGGCTTTCCTCGGTACCGGCGAAGAGCGAGCCGATCATGGCGCAACTGGCGCCTGCGCCGATCGACTTGGCGAGATCGCCGGAAAACTTGATACCGCCGTCGGCAACAACGGGAATATTCTGTTCGGAAGCCGCCTCGATGCAATCGATCAATGCGGTCAACTGCGGCACGCCGACGCCCGCGACCATGCGCGTGGTGCAGATCGAGCCCGGCCCGATGCCGACCTTGACCGCATCCACGCCGGTATCTATCAACGCCTTGGCACCATCCGCCGTCGCTACATTGCCAGCCAGCACCTGGGCTTCGTTGCTCAACTTCTTAATCGCCCGCACGGCGCCGAGTACACCTTCGCTATGGCCGTGCGCGGTATCGACAACCACCACATCGACGCCGGCCTCCAACAGCGCTTCGGCGCGCCTGAGGCCATCATCGCCAACGCCCGTAGCGGCAGCGACGCGCAGGCGTCCCTTTTCATCCTTGGTCGCGTCGGGAAAATCGTCGGAGCGCTGGATGTCGCGCACTGTGATCATGCCCACGCAGCGATAGGATTCATCCACCACCAGGAGTTTTTCGATGCGGTGGCGGTGAAGGAGCCGCTTGGCTTCTTCCGGATCGACACCCTCGCGCACAGTGACCAGATTGTCCTTGGTCATCAACTCGCGTACCGGCTGGCTGGAATCGCTGGCGAAGCGCACATCGCGGTTGGTGAGAATGCCGACCAAGCGGCCATCACCTTCCTCGACCACCGGAATGCCCGAGATACCGTGCCGCTCCTTCAACGCCAGGGCATCGGCCAGCGGGCGCTCGGGCGAGATGGTCAGCGGGTTGACGACCATGCCGGCTTCGAATTTCTTGACCCGGCGCACTTCATCGGCCTGGGCGGCGATATCCATATTCTTGTGCACCACACCGATACCGCCGGCCTGGGCGATGGCGATGGCAAGGCGGCTTTCCGTCACCGTATCCATGGCGGCGGAGAGGATCGGTATGCCGAGTTCGATGCTGGCGGTCAGGCGGGTCCGGAGATCGGCTTGCCCAGGCAGGACTTTCGACGCGGCGGGTTCAATCGAAACATCATCGAAAGTCAGCGCTTCCCGGATTTGCATGCTTTCTCCCACTTAAAAATTGGAGCGCAATATACACCAAAGTTCCGCGCCGCCAAGTTCGATCCACCTGATGCTCACGGAGCGCCGCGAAATCCCTGCGCCACGACGTACACTTCCGCCGAATCAGCGCGGCTGGCAGGCGGCTTGGCATGGCGCACCTTAGCGAAACCGCGTTTCAGACGCTCGAGCAATTGGCGCTCAGTGCCGCCTTTCAGAACTTTGGCGACGAAGGCGCCGTCTGCGGCCAGAATAACCTCGGCGATATCGAGCGCCGCCGCACAGAGCGCCATGACACGGATATGATCGGTGCCGGCATGGCCTGTCGAAGGCGCCGCCATATCGCTCAACACGAGATCCGCCTGTCCGCCCAGCGCCGCTTGCATGGCAGGCAGCGACTCCATATCGAGCGCATCCAATTGCAGTTCGCTCACTCCCGCCAGCGGTTCCAGTTCCGCCACGTCGACGGCGACGACGACGGCGCCGGGCGCGAGACGCTCAAGCGCCACTTGCGACCATCCACCCGGCGCGGCGCCCAAATCCAACACCCGCTTGGCGCCCTTGAACAGGCCGAAACGCGCATCCAGTTCAATCAGCTTGAACGCCGCGCGCGAACGATACCCAGCATCCTGCGCCGCCTGCACATAGGGATCGTTAAGTTGGCGCTGCAGCCAGCGTGTCGAAGACGGTTTGCGGCCGCGCGCCGTCTTAACCCGGACCGAGGCGCCGCGGCGCGAACCGGAAGGCGCACGCCGGCTCATACCGGCAGATCGTCGGCCCGCATCATTCCGAGCAGCATGCCTTCGCGCAGGCCGCGATCGGCGACGTGCACCGTCTCCGCCGGGCAAGCGCGCAGAATCGCCTCCAGAATGGCACAGCCCGCCACGACGACGTCGCCGCGGCCAACGCCAATGCAGGGCTCGGCCGCGCGCTCGTGGAAATCCATCGCCAACAGGCGGTCAACTTGGAAGCGAATATCTTCAAGGCTGAGGCGAAAGCCATCGACCTGCGCTCGATCGTAGCGCGGCAGGCCAAGGTGAAGACCGGCAATCGTCGTGACCGTACCCGACGTGCCGAGCAATTGCAGCGAACCATTAGCGAGCGGATCGCCGACGCCCAGGGCGGCAACGAACGGCGAGACCAGCAATTCCGCTTCCGCCACCATCACGGAATAAGTCTCTGCCGCGATGCGGTCGCCACCATGGCGCTCGGCCAAGCTGACCACACCGCAGGGGAGCGATGTCCAATCGGCCAGTTCCGGTGGCGCGCCCGCGGTTAGGCGAACCCAAATCAATTCTGTGCTGCAGCCGCCGATGTCGAATAACAGCGCATGCGATGCCTTCTCTTCCAACAATGGGGAGCAACTGACAAGCGCCAGGTCCACCTCTTCGCGTCCATTAATGATTTCCAAATCCAGCCCGGCTTCAGCCGAAGCACGGGCGAGAAATTCGTCACAGTTTCCGGCTAAGCGGCAGGCTTCGGTGGCGACGCCGCGAAAGCGCGTCGCGCCGCGCCGCCGCAACTTTCCGGCGCAGACCTCAAGCGCCGCCAACGTGCGCGCCATCGCCTCGTCCGATAGAAGGCCGGTCTCGGCCACGCCTTCGCCGAGACGCACGATGCGGGAAAAGGCATCTATCACACGAAATCCCGCCGGCTCGGGCTTGGCCACCAGGAGGCGGCAATTGTTGCTGCCGAGATCGAGGGCGCCGTAAACCGCACGGCCCGGCGAGCGCTGCTTGCGCTCCATACCATGCCCGCCCGGAAGCTTTGCAGATGGATCACGCGGCGCGGTGTCGAGCGTCAATTCGCCCTCCTTTGGTATGGGCCAGCAGCATGCCGCTCAGCCACCCGCGCCGAAATATTCCGGTCAGGGTTAATAAATGTATTACACCCAGCGCGGTAATTTTGGCAATGCGCGCGGTCTCCGGTTGACAACGCGCCCTCAGAGCCTAATTTTGGCCCGTACCCTACGCTTGCTGGGGGATCGTATAATGGTAGTACAGCGGACTCTGACTCCGTCAGTCGAGGTTCGAATCCTCGTCCCCCAGCCATTTCAACCCATTCAAATCGTTACATTTTCCAGCTAGCGATCCCGCGCGACCCGGACAGCGGGTTATAATTCGCTGCGGAAATCCTCGAACTTACCGCCGGCGCTGCGCGGTATATCCTCATGAAAGCTGAATTCCAGCTCGAATGGATGGCCAAGCTGGTCGAGGATCATTTGCCGTAGATTGTGCGCTTCGCTTTCGTTCAAGCCACCAGGCGCCACCAGCTTTACCTCCAACTTTTCGCGGCTTTTCTGAATGATTTGATACTGCCGGACATCCGCCACTTCACGGAAATGCGGGCCGCCAAAATCGGGCCGGATACGCGAACCGTCGGCCAAAGTCAGCATGCCGCGCGCCCGGCCCATGATATTCTTGAGGACCGGAAGACCGCGCCCGCACGGACAGGGCTCACCGACTTCCGCGAAATCACCGATATCGTAGCGTATCAGCGGCATGACGAAATTATGCAGATCGCTCAGCACCACGCGGCCCGATTCTCCCGGCGCGCATGGATTGCCGTCGCCATCGAGTATTTCGACGATCAAATTCTCTGACTGCACATGGTAATGCGCGTGATCGGGACATTGCAGTGCGATGTACCCAGCTTCCTGGCAGGTATACATATCGTCAATGCCGAAGCCCCACACTTCCTGGCAAAGATTCCGCACGCGGGGGTGCAGGACTTCGGAAAGAGTCTGCACCTGGCTGAGTGTCGGCAGACCCACCTGCTGGGCGCGGCAGTAAAGCAACAACGCCTCCAGATTGGACGGATAGGTGACGAGATAATTGGCTTCCTGGCGGGCCAGCCATTCCACTTGTTTATCGACCGGTGTGAAGATGTCGAGCATCGCGCAGGCACCGGTGGCAAGAAACGGTTGGATCGATTTCAGCCAATAATCCAACAGCATGCCGTCGGGATATCGTGACTGTCTTTTTTCGTCGAATCGGATGGCTGCGACCTTGGCGCTCAAATCGACGCGCCGCCAAAGAAAATCGCGCAGCGTAATGACGTTCCAGAATATTGCCGCCACCGCGCTGGACATCACCGTCACCGGCTTGCCGCTCGAGCCCGACGTGCTCACTTTTTGGGTCGCGCCGTGACTCTTCGGTAAGCGTTCGCTCAACAGCGCCCGGCCTTGGCCCTCCTGAATATCTTCACGCCGCAGCAGCGGCAATTGCCGCCAAGTCTCAGCATCTAGCGGGGCGCCGCCTTGCCAGGCAAAATCCTCCAAGCGCTCGCGGTAATAGGGCACGCTGTCACGGGCATGGCGCAGTAATTCCGCGGCTTGGCGGTACTGCTGGGCATGGAGTTTTTCGGGCGTCCACCATTGGCTTTGCTCAAGCTGGAACAACAAGGCAAAAATGATGTTGCCGCTGCGCTCAGGGATGGCGGGCCAGGCAAGCCCGGCCATCGCCGAAACCGGCGGCGGAATTTCGACGCGGGAGGTGCCGACTGTCAAAGCGCCACGTGTAGCTCAGGCCTTGGCATTCGGCATCACCTCGGCGGCAAAGCGTTCCATGGCATCGAGCGATTGCGACAGCGACGGCCGAAGAAAATTAAAAACCATGCTTCGGACACCGATTTCCGCCATCTTGGCGATATCCTCCGCGGTTTGCTCCGAACTGCCGAGCAGGATATGCCGGCTGCCGTCATCCACCGTGACGGGGTCATCCTCGCGGTACCACACCGCCCAAAAAGACAGCTCGACAGATTCCGGGTCGCGCCCCGCCTCGGCCGTCAGTTCGCGCAATTTTTGCGCCCGCGCGGCGAAGCGCGGCACGGTATTGAGCGGATGTTTCGGACTGATGCCGACGGGATACCAGCCGTCCCCAAGGCGCGCGGTGCGGCGTAGCGCCGCCATGCTATCGCCGCCGATCCAGATCGGCGGATGCGGTTTCTGCACCGGTTGCGGGCGGAAATAGATATCCGAAATATTGACATATTCGCCGGCAAAACTGGGCTCGTCACTCGTCCACATGGCGCGGAACGCGGCGATATATTCGTCCGTCACTTTGCCACGCTGGGCGAAAGGCGGCGCCGAAACGGCCTCGAATTCCTCCTCCATCCAGCCGGTGCCGCAACCGGCGATCACGCGGCCGCCGGACATGACATCGATGGTGGCAAATATTTTCGCCGTCAGAACCGGTTCGCGATAGGGCAGCACCAGCACCGAGGTGAGCAGACGTGCCTTTTGCGTCATCGTGGCGAGCGATGCCATCAGCGCGAGCGGCTCAAGCGCCTCGCCGCTGTCGAAAGCGTCGGTTTCGCCGGTATTGGTATAGGGGTACACGGGGCGGAACTTGCGCGGAATGACAATATGATCGGCAATCGCGAATATCGTGAAACCCAACGCCTCGCCGCGATCGACAAGCTGCTTGATCGCCCCGGGCGTGGCCATGGGGCCGGCATTGGGAATATTGAAACCGAATTCCATGATCTGGTTCTCCTTCGCGTTCATGGCGCCTCTTTGGTTATAAACGAGAATGGATTCATCACCACAGGAATCGGCGTATGAAACGCTTGGCGTTTATCGGCGAATGCATGATCGAACTAAGAGATGCGGGCGGCGGCGCAATGCATCGGACCTTCGGCGGGGACACGCTCAACAGCGCCGTCTACGCCGCACGCTGCCTCAATGGCATGGATGCTACGGTCGAATATGTCACCATCCTGGGCGACGATCCGTTCAGCTCCGAAATGCTGGCAGCGTGGCGCGAAGAAGGGATAGGCACCGAGTTTGTCACGCGCCAGCCGGGCGCGCTGCCTGGGCTTTACGCTATCCGCACCGATTCTTCCGGCGAGCGCAGTTTCCATTATTGGCGCAGCGAATCGCCGGCGCGCGCACTCTTGGCCGATGCCGGCGCGCCGGCGCTTTCGGATGCCTTAGTGGCGTTCGACTTGGTGTTTTTCAGCGGCATTACCCTCGCCATCATGCGCGAGGCAGGCCGCGAGCGCCTGTTCGAGACATTGGCCCGTATCCGGGCGCGCGGCGGCACCGTTGCCTTTGACAGCAATTACCGTCCGCGCCTGTGGCCGGACGAAGATACGGCGCGGCGCGAGATCACTCGCGGTGCGGCGGCGGCAACGCTCATCCTCTCCAGTTTCGACGATGAACGCATGCTGTTCGGCGACACTTCCGCAGAAAAAAGTGCCGAGCGTCTACACGCCCTCGGCGCCGAGGAAATTGTGATTAAAAACGGCGCTGAGGCATGCCTGGTATCGCTGACGGGCGACACCAAAGTTGACGTGGGAAGCGGACAATGGCGCGTCACCCCACCTGTCGTTGCGCATCCGGTCGATACAACGGCGGCGGGCGATTCCTTCAACGCCGCCTATCTGGCGGATCGCCTCATGGGCGCTAGGGCGGAAGCGGCGGCGGCACAGGTGATCCAGCAGCGGGGCGCCATCGTGAACGCCCCTTGATGAACGCACCCACGCCTCAATAACCGAAATCCGTCAAGTCTTCGCTGAGCCGCCACAAGCGCTCGCGCGCTTCCTTGTCATGCGATTGGGCGGAGCTTTCGGCAATTTCGCATTTGTCGAAATATTTTCCGCTCACGCCCGCCACCGCCTCTGATGCGGCGAGGTGCACACTGGTGCGGGCGCCTTTCTTCTCGCTGATGGCGGCAAGCTGTTGCGCCAGGATCATTGCCCATTTAAGCCAGCCGCCGTTGTTGTGGGCGAACTTGCTGGCGACGAATCCGGGGTGCAGGCAATTTGTGCTGACGCCGCTTCCGTCGAGCATTTCGGCGAGTCGAAAGGTGAAGTGAATATTTGCAAGCTTCGATGCCTGATACGCGCGCCAGCCGGAATAGCGACCCGTCCCTTGCGGATCGTCCAAATCGATCTGCGATCCGCGATGCGCCATGGACGAGACATTGACGATGCGCGCCCGCGGCGCCTGCCGCAGCTTTTCGAGCAATAGGCCAGTCAGCAGAAAATAGCCCAAATGGTTGAGCGCGAAAGTCATCTCGATACCGTCTACGCTCAAGCGCCGGCGATGAAACCAAGCGCCGACATTGTTCACCAAGACGTCGAGATGCGGCAAACTGTCGTTCAGGCGGCCGGCCAGAGCGCGGATGTCGCTCTGTGAAGACAAATCGGCCAATTCGAAACCGACCCGGTCATTCCCGCTATCACGTTTGATCCTGCCGACGACGCGTTCCGCCTTGGCACGGTCGCGGCCAATCAGGATCACCTGGCCGCCCGTCTGCGCCAATTCCATTGCCGTCACGCGGCCGATGCCGTCCGTCGCGCCGCTCACGAGAAATACTTTTTCTGTCATGCTATTTTCGTTTCCATTAATTCATTGTGTATATTGCCAGTTACGTTCGGAGACATCCGGGCGTGTTGCAACTGTAGAGTATAATGGCCCGGTATCGCGGAAAGGAACCATGGCGAACCAGACTCCAGCCGCAGGTACAGATATCGTTCTGGTTGCGGATGACAATGCGTCGCTCAGGTCGAAGATCGGCGATTATCTGGCCATGGAGGACATTCGGTCGGTGGAAGCCGGCGACGGTAAGATGGCGCTCGCCGAAGCCATGCGGGTGCACCCTTCTGTCGTGCTCCTCGACATCAAAATGCCCGCCTTGGACGGCCTGTCGGCGGCGAAGCTGATTGTCGAGTTGCCGTGGCGGCCGAAAGTTATTCTGATGTCCGGATTCGATGATAGCGTCCGCCTCGCCAACAAAGCCGGTCTTCCTGTGTTTGCCGTGCTCGAAAAACCGGTGCCGCTTCGGATGCTTGCCCGCTTCGTCTGGGCGGCGCTCGAAGGCGGCGCTGCCAACCGCCTACGCTGAGCCGCCCGCTCCCGCCGCCTGGATTTCCCGGCGCCGTGCATCGGTAGCCGCCAAGTCCGCGTCGCCCTTCGGTGAAGGCAAATACTGTGTGGCTGACGCCGTTTGATCAACCGATTCCGCCGAACCGGCAAATTCGTTGAGAAAATGTGGAATTGCGGCTACCAGAGATAATGAGCAAGCCTAAAAATATTCTCATCACTGGCGCCCTCGACCAGATCGGTTCGGAGTTGGTTCCAGCGCTGAAGCACCGCTATGGCGCCGATCGCGTGGTGGCGTCCGATATTCGCATTCCCGCGGCCGTCGCCTTCGGGGGCCGTTTTGAACAGGTCGATTGCACCCAGCCGCTGGCCATCCAGGACGTGCTGCGGCACCATGACATCGGCACGTTTTACCATATGGCGGCACCACTCTCGGCAGTCGCCGAAGAGCGCCCGGCAAAGCGGCGGCGGCTCGCCAAGCGGTGGAGTGGCGGCCGATGAACGACATCGTCCGCGACAAGGCCGCCATCGTCGGCATCGGGCGTAGCCAATACGGCCGATTTCTGCCCGAAAGCCAGCTCAAGCTCGGCGCGACCGCGCTCAAAGGGGCGCTCGCCGACAGTGGCCTCGAGCGCAGCGATATCGACGGCCTGTCGCTCCATATGGGCTGGCCGCTCGGCCTCGATTACGACCAGATCGCTGAGGGCTACGGGCTCGACATCCGCTACGTTACCCAGATGTGGACCCATGGCCGCTTCATCGCCTACACGCTGCAACATGCGGCTTTGGCGGTAATCTCGGGCATGGCCGATGTGGTGGCCTGCGTCACCGCCATCAGCTTCACCCGCGAGCGCGGCATCCTGGGCGGCCCCGGCGACATGGAGGGCTTGCGCGAGGGCGGCGGCACGCACGGCGAAAGCCCGCCTTACGGTCTCACCGCGCCCGCCGCCGGCGCGGCGCTCGCCTACCAGCGCTATATGGCGCTCTATGGCGCTACCAGCGAACAGCTCGCAGCGGTGCCGATCGCTTTCCGCAAGCACGCCCAGCTCAATCCGCACGCCTATACCTATGGCAAGGGCGAACTCACCGTCGCCGAGCATCAAAGCCAGCGCATGATCGTCGACCCCCTGCGCCTGTTCGACTGCAGCCTGATATCGGACGGCGCCGTGGTGATCCTGGTCACCAGCGCCGAGCGTGCCCGCGACCTCAAGCAAAAGCCGGTCTACATTTCCGCCATGCAAGGCCTGAGGACCGGGCGCGAGGAATTCATCTTCGCGCCGCGCGGCATGGGCCTCAACCAGCAGTCCGGCACGCGCACCGCCGCCGACGAGCGCGACCTCGCCGTTTACCGCGGCGCCGGCATCGCGCGCGAGGACATCCATGGCCTCTATACCTATGACGCCTTTTCGCCGCTGCCGCTGTTCGTGCTCGAGCGCTTCGGCTTTTGCGCTCCCGGCGAAGCCGCCGGTTGGGCTCAAAACGGGCGCATCGAGCTC
>PTKB01000066.1 GCA_002937555.1 Alphaproteobacteria bacterium MarineAlpha10_Bin2
CACATTGTTCGGGATGCGTTCGTTGTAATCGATCGCCATGTCTCAGACCCGTTCCCTGTCGAAGCGCGGCCGCCGACCGTGCCTATATGCTGGACGGCGCCTTCGAAGACGACAACCGCCCGCCCGCCGCGATCCAACTCACGCCCGCGAATTTCGGTCCCTACCCCATGGCCAACGGGCTCACCCGGCTGCAGAGCCGCTATTTCGGCGATGCGGAAGCATTGAAGATTGTCGAGGCGGAATCGGGCCGCGCGCTCGATGCGCTGGAAGCGGAGGAACTCGGCCTCGTCACCTTCGCGCCGGACGATATAGACTGGGAGGACGAGACGCGCATCGCCATCGAGGAGCGCGCCGCCTTTTCGCCCGACGCCTTGACGGGCATGGAGGCCTCGCTCCGTTTCGCCGGACCCGAGACCATGGAAAGCAAGATATTCAGCCGCCTCAGCGCGTGGCAGAACTGGATTTTCCAACGCCCCAATGCGGTCGGCGCCGAAGGCACGCTCAAGCTTTATGGCAGCGGGCAGCGGCCGCGCTTCGACAGGGAACGGGTCTGAGACATGGCGATCGATTACAACGAACGCATCCCGAACAATGTGGACCTGGGCGAAAACCGGCGCCTTCAGCGCGCGCTTGAGGCGTGGCAGCCCGGATTCCTCGATTGGTGGTCCGAGATGGGCCCGTCGGATTTTAATGACATCGATGTTTACTTACGCACCGCGGTCTCCGTCGAATCGGACGGCTGGGCGCATTTCGGCCATGTCAAAATGCCGGATTACCGCTGGGGCATTTTTCTCGCCAAGCCAGAGTCCGACCGGCGCATTGCGTTCGGTGCGCACAAGGGAGACGCGGTGTGGCAGGACGTGCCTGGCGAGCACCGGGCGACGCTGCGCCGACTGATCGTAACGCAAGGCGATACCGAACCGGCGAGCGTCGAGCAACAGCGCCTGCTCGGCCAGACCTGCCCGTCGCTTTACGATTTGCGTAACCTGTTTCAGGTCAATATCGAGGAAGGCCGCCATCTATGGGCCATGGCCTATTTGCTGCACGCTCACTTTGGCCGCGACGGAAGAGAAGAAGCGGAAGGTCTCCTCGAGCGGCGCTCGGGCGATGTCGACAAGCCGCGCATCCTCGGCGCCTTCAACGAGCGCACGCCGGAATGGCTCTCATTTTTCATGTTTACCTTCTTCACTGACCGCGACGGCAAATATCAACTGGCCTCGCTCGCCGAATCGGCGTTCGACCCGCTGGCGCGCACCTGCCGCTTCATGCTGACCGAAGAAGCGCATCATATGTTCGTCGGCGACACCGGCATTCAGCGCGTCGTTCAGCGCAGCTGCGAACTGATGAAAGCGCATGACACGGAGGATGTCGCACCCCAAGGCGGCGTTAATCTCGATACCATTCAGCGCTACCTCAACTTTCACTTTGCCGTCTCCATCGATCTGTTCGGCGCCGAATTCTCGACCAACGCCGCCAATTATTTCACCGCCGGCCTGAAGGGCCGTTACCGGGAAGAAAAAATCGACGACGATCATGTGCTCACCGCCGCGTCCTACCCCGTTCACAAGCTTGAAGACGGCGTGATCGGCGAGAGCGAGGAGGCGGCGCTGACCGTCATCAACGAGCGCCTGCGCGACGATTACATCGAGGATTGCGAGAAGGGCATCGCACGTTGGAACCGCACCATCACCGAGCACGGCATCGACCATACGCTCAGCCTGCCGCACCGCGCCTTTCAGCGCGCCATCGGTCAATTTCGCGAAGCGCATTTTAGCCCCGTAGGCGCGCCCGTCAGCGAAACCGAATGGCGCGCCGGCCAGGACCAATGGCTGCCGAGCGACGCCGAGCGGGCGCATGTCGTTTCGCTCATGCAGCGGGTGGTCGAGCCGGGCAAGTTCGCCAGCTGGATCGCGCCGCCCCGGCGCGGCGTCAACGGCCAGCCGATCGATTTCGACTATGTGCATTTAGACTGAGCGTCCGCCGCGGCGGCAGGAGAATTTTATGGCGCGCTATCCCAATTTGTTTTCCGAATGGTCGATCCGCAATTGCCGCATCAAGAACCGGGTGGTGTTTCCGCCGACCTGCCCGACCTGGGTTTCGGACCCGTGGAACGGCCTGTTTATAGACATGGCGACCGACTATTACGAAGAGCGCGCCAAGGGCGGCGTCGGTCTCATTATCATCGGCGGCACCCATGTCCATCCGAGCTCGATCATGGCGCCGCTGCTGATGCCGCAACTGTTCGACGACCGCCAGATCGAACCCTTGTCCAAGATCGCCGATGCGGTGCACAAGCATGGCTGCAAGCTGGCGATCCAGCTCTGGCATTCGGGCGTGCGCGGCTTTCCCGGCTACAAACAGGCGCCGGGCTATGATCCGGACGCGACCTGGTACACGGTCTCGCCGAGCCAGGTGCCGCTCGGCGAATTCCCCGGCGCCTCGACGCCGAAGGAACTCGACGAGGAGGAAATCCAGGAGCTGATCGAAGCCTATGGAGCGGCCGCGACACGCGCCATGGAAGCCGGCCTCGACGGGGTGGAATTGCATCTCAGTCATGGTTACCTGCCGTGGCAGTTTCTCTCGCCGCTTTACAACAAGCGCACCGACAAATGGGGCGGCTCCTATGAAAACCGCTTGCGCTTTCCGCTCGAAGTGCTGGGCCGGATGCGCGAGGCGGTGGGCAGCGAGCCCTTCGTCGGCTACCGCATCAACTCGACTTCGTTCTGGCCCGGCGATCTCGAAATCGACGACGTCCGCAAGATCGTGCCGGATATCGAAAAGGGCGCCGATATCGACTTTGTCGATGTTTCGGCGGGCGTGCATCATGCCTTCATTCACACGCCGATGGAGTTCGAAGGCGGCTGGGAGCGCGGCTATGCGCGGCAAATTCGCGAAGTTTCCAACAAGCCGGTCTTGGCCGTCGGGCGCATCACCACGCCGGATCTCGCCGAAGCGCTGCTCGAAGCCGGCGACGCCGACGCCATTTGCCTGGCGCGCCAGCTCTTTACCGATCCCTATTGGGCAAAGAAGGCGGAAGAGGACCAGGCGGATGATATCCGCACCTGTGTCGCCGCCAATTTCTGTTGGAAGAGCGTGAGCCGTGGGGGGCGCATTCAATGCGTTTACAATCCTACCGTCGGGCGCGAGGGCGAATGGGGCGAAGGCTCGCTAATCAAGACCGACACGCCGAAAAAAGCGCTGGTGATCGGCGGTGGCCCGGCCGGGCTGGAATATGCCCGCGTCGCCGCCGCGCGCGGCCATACGGTTACCGTGGTCGAAGGCGAGAGCGAACTTGGCGGCCATGTTCGACTGCAGTCGCTGCTGCCGAGCCGCACGGAATTCGGCGAGATCGCCCGTTGGCTGGCCGATCAGGCAGTCAAGAACGGCGCTGAGCTGCGTACCGATACGCCGGTGTCGGAAGACGGCCTCGACGCGCTCCTCGAAGCCGAGCAGCCTGACCATGTGGTTGTGGCGACCGGCTCCAGCGTGTGTGTCGATGGCTTTCAGGGCTGGACCGGCGAGCCCCTGCCGGGCTGGGAAAGCGGCAACTGCATCGGCTGGGACGAAGTGTTGACCGCCGGAACGCGCGCCGCCGGCGCGTCTTTCCCCGGCGACGTGGTGGTGCTCGACGATATGTGCGACGTGGTGGCGCCGCTTACCGCCGTCGCTCTCACCCAGGCCGGCGCCAATTCCGTAACGCTCTTAACGCGCTGGCCGATGGTCGGCATGGAGACCATCCTCGATGTCTATCTCGATTGGATCCTGCCCAAGCTCTATGAAAGCGGCGTCAATATGATGTGCGACCGCTTCGTCCGCCGCATCGAAGGCAACAAGATGCACATCTACAACGTCCATTACGAAAAGGACGAAAGCGAGCTTGCCGCCGATTGGATCGTCATGGCGACGGGCCGGCGTTCCGAGACCGCCCTCCTCAGCCCCCTCAAAGAGCGTGGTATCAGCTTCGAGGCGATCGGCGACGCCATCGCGCCGCGCTCGACATATGAAGCGGTCTATGAGGGCCACCGCCAGGCGCGGAAATTGTGACCGTCGCGCCGGTTGCTTGACAGAGCGGCGGGCGGCTTTCACCTTTGGCAAAAGCAAAAATCGGAAACGGGGAAAGCCTTATGAGCTACCGCATTACGGTCGATACCGGCGGCACCTTCACCGACGTGGTGGTGGCGAGCGATAGCGGCCGCCAGGTGATCGGCAAGGCGCCGACCACGCCCGAGCGCATTTTCAACGGCATGAAGGACGCGCTCGAATCGGCGGCCGCGGAACTCGGCGTCACCCCCGAACAGCTGCTGGCCGACGCCAATGTGCTCATCTACGGCACCACCCGCGCCACCAACGCCATCGTCCAGGGCAAAGTGGCCAAGACCGCGTTTCTCACCACGGAGGGCTTTCCGGAGACGCTGGTGCTGAAGGAAGGCGGCAAGCATGGGCCGCATGATTTCACCCAGGATTTTCCCGATCCCTACATTCCGCAGAAATACACTTTCGAGATTCCCGAGCGCATCGATTCCGAAGGCGGCGTGCGCAAGCCGCTCGATGAAGCCGCCGCGCGCGACATTCTCGCCCGCCTCAAGAAGCACCAGTTCGAGGCCGTCGCCGTTTGCCTGATGTGGTCGATCATGAACCCCGACCATGAACAGGCCATCGGCCGGATGATCGAGGAAATTCTGCCCGGCGTGCCCTATACGCTGTCGCATGAATTGGTGCCGATCATCCGCGAATACCGCCGCGCCTCCGCCACCGCCATCGACGCCTCCCTGAAGCCTCTGATGCAGAAACATTTGCGCCAAATGGAAAGCGATTTGCGCGGCGCCGGATATGGCGGCGAAATCCTCGTCTCCACCGCCATCGGCGGCTGCATGCATGTCGAGGAGCTGGCCGAGCGGCCGATACACACGGTCAAGTCCGGCCCCGCCATGGCGCCGGTGGCGGGGCTCAACTATGCCCGCATCGAGGGCTTCGGCAGCGACGTCATCATCTGCGACGCCGGTGGCACCACTTTCGATGTCGGCCTGGTGCGCGATGGCGAGATCAAATACACCCGCGACACCTGGATCGGCCCGCAATGGACCGGCGATATTTTGGCGATTTCCTCTGTCGATGTGCGCAGCATCGGCGCCGGCGGCGGTTCGATCGCCTGGATCGACCCGGGCGGCCTGTTGCGCATCGGCCCGCATAGCGCCGGCGCGGTACCAGGTCCGGCGTGCTACGGCGCCGGCGGCGACCAGCCGACCGTGACCGACGCTGCCCTGGTGCTGGGGTATCTCGACGCGCAGTATTTTCTCGGCGGGCGAATAGCGCTCGATGTGGATGCGGCGCGCCGGGTGATCGAGACCATCGCCGAAGGCATCGGCGGCAATGTCGAGGAGGCCGCCTACGCGATCATGAATTTGGCCAGCGAATATATGATCAAGGCGATCCACGATATTACCGTGACCGAAGGCTTCAACCCGGCGGAAAGCGCGCTCGTCGCAGGCGGCGGCGCGGCCGGCCTCAACATCATGCCGATCGCCAAGGAGTTGGGCTGTACGCGTGTCATCCTGCCCAAGACCGCGAGCGCGCTCTCGGCCTGTGGCATGCAATTCTCCGACATCATCGCCGAGCACAGCGCCAGCAAGGTGACGCTGAGCGGTAATTTCAACTATGACGGCGTGAACCAGGCGCTACAGTCGATCGACGACGAGCTCGGGCGCTTCGTCAAGACGCTCGAAAGCCGGGGATTGACGGATTCGAGCATCGAATATTTTCTCGAGGCGCGTTATTTGTTTCAGGTGTGGGAACTCGACGTGCCGATCGCCATTCACCGCTTCCGCGGCCAGGAAGATGTCGATGCCTTGGTCGCGGCATTTCACGATGTGCATGAGCGTGTCTTCGCGGTGCGCGACGTCGAAAGCCAGGTCGAATGTCTCAACTGGAAAGGCCGGGCGCGGGTGCGCCTCCCCCATCCGCCCGAACAGCGCGCCCAGACCGAAGCGTCGGGCGACAACGCACCTGTGGCGCACCGCTCAGCTTATTTCGGCGAGGCGGGCCGCGTCGAGACGCCGATCTATCACGGCAACGAATTAAGCCGGGGCGCGCATATCGCCGGCCCGGCGATTATCGAGGAACCGACCACCACGCTGGTGGTCTATCCCGGCATGTCGGCGCGGCTCAGCGCCGCCGATAATTACCTGCTTGAAACCGGGCAAGAGTGAGAGGAGCGGACAGATGAGCAAAGGCAATGGCGAACCGGCGCAACATCTCGATTCGGTGTTGATTTCGATTCTCTCCAACCGGATGGACGGCATTGTGCGCGAAATGTCCAACACGCTGTTGCGCGCGGCGCGCTCGGCGGTGATCGCGGAGGCGCGGGATTTCTCCTGTGCGATTTGTACCGCCGACAACCGGCTGCTGTCGGCCGCCGAGGGCCTGCCGGTGCATATCTTTGGCTCGCATCTGCAAACCCAATCGATGTGCGATCTGCATGACAACCTCGCCGAGGGCGATGCCTTCCTGCACAACGACAGCTATCTCGGCAACACCCATTCGGCGGATTTGACCGTCCTGGTGCCGGTCTTCATCGACGGCGAGCATATGTTTACCGCTTGCGCCAAGGCGCATCAGGCCGATATCGGCAATTCCATTCCGACCACCTATCACGCCGCGGCGCGCGACGTGTACGAGGAAGGCGCGATTATCTTCCCCTGCGTCCGCGTGCAGGCGGGCTACGAGATGAATGACGATATCATCCGCATGTGCCGCCGGCGCATCCGCGTGCCCGAGCAGTGGTATGGCGATTTCCTCGCCACTCTTGGCTCGGCGCGCATCGCCGAACGCCGTCTTAAGGAACTGTGCGCCAAATACGGCAAGGACCAGATCGCGCAGTTCATCGAGGATTGGTTCGACTATTCCGAGCGCCGCATGGTGCAGGCGATCCGCGAGCTGCCGAAAGCCAAGATCGTCAACGAAGGGGCACACGATCCGTTCGAACCGATCCTGCCGGACGGCATCCCGATCAAGGTCGAGCTCAGCCTCGACCCCGACAACGCGATGATCGAGATCGATCTACGCGACAATATTGATTGCGTCGATTGCGGCCTCAATCAATCCGAGGCGTGCGCCATCAACAATGTTGTGGCCGGCGTGTTCCACAGTCTGGAGGGCGACCTGCCGCACAATGCCGGCTCGTTCCGCCGCATCACCGTGCATCTCCGCGACGGCTGCGTGGTGGGCAGGCCGAGCTTTCCGCACAGCGCCTCGATGGCCACCACAAATGTCGCCGACCGCCTCGTCAACCTCACCCAATCGGCGTTTGCGCAATTGGGCGAAGGCCACGGCCTGGCCGAGGGCGGCAGTGCGATGGCGGCGGGCTTTGCCGTCATCTCAGGCAATGATTTCAGGCGCGGCGGCGAGCCCTATATCAACCAGCTCATGACCGCGGTAAACGGCGGACCGGCCAGCCCGCAGGCCGATGGCTGGGTGACCTATGGCCTGCCGGTGGTCTCCGGTTTGATGTACCGCGACAGCATCGAGCTCGACGAAATCAAGCATCCCATTCACATCGACAGCATCCGCCTGGTGGCGGCGAGCGGCGGCGCCGGGCGCTTGCGCGGCGGACCGGCGACCGAGGTTATCTACGGCCCGCGCCAGGATCCGATGACCGTCATCATACCATCGGACTGCCAGATCAATCCGGCGCGCGGCGTGCGCGGCGGGCTGGACGGCGCACCGGCGGCGCAGTGGAAAGTGGGCGCCAATGGCGACGAAACAAAATTGCCCAATGTGGTGCAGATCGAACTGCAAGCGGGCGAATATGTGCGCGGTTTCGAAGCCGGCGGCGGCGGCTATGGCAGCCCGTTCGAACGCACGCCCGAGCGCGTGTTGAAGGATGTCGAGCGGCGCTGGGAAACCGTCGAGCGCGCGCGCGATGTCTATGGCGTGGTGCTAACCGGAAGCCCGGAGAACGACGATCTGGCTGTCGACGGAGAAGCGACGGAAGCGGCGCGCGCCGGCGCTTAGAGCGTTTCACATGGTTGTAGGATCTTAGCGGGATTCCCTTTTGTGTGAGAGTTTGAGTCAAGATTGATGCTGGAGAAGGAAGCCAACATCCATGGCACGACCCTGTTCCATTGACTTCGTGAGCGTGTCGGATATTTCTCCGCCGGTGCTTGGAATGGATCCAATTTTTGATTGGGAAAGGGAATACACAGATGGCAGGCAAACGGATCGCTGTGATGGGGACCGGGGCAAGTGGCGCGTCCATCGGAGCCGATCTGACACGCGCCGGGCTTGACGTCACTTTTATCGAGCAGTGGCCATCGCACGTCGAGGCCATGCGCGCCAATGGCATTCGGATTGAGATGCCCGAACAAACGCTCACCACGCCGGTTCGTGTATTCAATCTTTGCGAAGCGGCAGCCTTGCGGGAGACATTCGATGTCGTCCTTATAGTCGTGAAGGCGTATGACACACGCTGGGCATGCGAACTGGTCGAGCCTTTGACGAGCCGCACCGGGCTCGTCGTCGGTATTCAGAATGGCATGACCATGGATGACATAGCTTCGATCATGGGTCCTGAACGCACACTGGGCGCCGTCGTTGAGATCGCGTCCAACATGTTCGAGCCTGGGATCGTGGATCGGCAGACTCCTCCCTCGGGAACTTGGTTCGCCATCGGTGCATATGACTCGACAACGCGGGGACGCGAAACCGAAGTCGTCGAGGTGCTGCGTCACGCTGGCAAGGTCGAAATTACGGATGACATTCGAACGGCAAAATGGATGAAACTCGTCGTCAACGCTGCGGAATGCCTGCCGTCCGCGATCCTGAATCTGCCGCTCAGGGAGGCGATCAATGTGCCCGGAATCCGTGAAGTCATGACGGCAGCGGGGATTGAGGCGATCAGGACAGCTCTTGCCCTGGGCCATCAGCTCGTTCCGATATTTGGGAAGTCGCACGTCGAGGAAAATGATCCGAGCCACTACGCGACAGCGCTGCTCGATACGGTGCTATCAGAATGGACATTGCCCAACACAAGAGTGGCCCATCTGCAAGACTGGATGAAGGGCCGTCGCGCGGAGGTCGACGAGATCAATGGCATTGTCGTAGCCGAGCAGCAGACTATGGGCGGCACGGCCCCGGTCAACGCGAAGCTGGTCGACATCGCCTACCGAATCGAGAGGGGCGACCTTAAGGCTGACCCTTCGAACGCCGCCTTGTTGTTGTCGACGCTCCAGCCCTAGAGCAGATCATGGTTTGTCGGAATCGCCTTGGCGATCCGTCAAACTGAATGCGCAAATTACTTCAAAATCACAGGATACGCTTCTGTCAAAACTTGAAGGAGTCTAGATTTTCGTCACATTCCAGGTTGCGTCGATGTTGGAGCCGGCCTGGGTGAAAATCACCGTCACCGGACAGCGCGCGTAAAGGTCCGATTGCAATTGGGCGAGCTGAGTGTCGTTGGCGTCGCTGGTGACATTGACGGTCAAAGTGAGATTGGGAAACGGCAATGTGGCCGGCGACTGGGTCGAGACGCCGCCCGTATCGAATTCCGCGTCCAGCGCCATCGACATATCGTCGAGTCGGATGCCCATTTCATCGGCGATGAAATGCGAGATGACGTTGAGACAGGCGAGATAGGAAGAGAGCATGGTCTCGAGCGGTGTCGCCGCCACGTCGGTGCCGCCGCGAATCTCGGGCTCGTCGATCACCACTTGGTGGTGGCGCGCGGAAGCATCGGTGCGCGAATGAGTGGGACATTTCGCCGTGATTTTGAAATGATGGCGGGCCGGCATATCGAACGTCATCGTTCTCTCCCTTGCGCTGCGGATGGCGCATGAAACCACGGAACAGGGCGGCGGCCAAACGCCAAGGAGCATGCACATGCTGATGAACGGTGCGGAATATCTCGAAAGCCTGCGCGACGGGCGGACCATCCGGATCGGCAGCGAAACGGTGAGAGACGTCACCAGCCATCCGGCCTTTAAGAACGCGGCGCGCTCCTTCGCCCGAATTTGGGACGCCCGCGTTAGCGCCGAACATGGCGACGCGCTTTGCGCCGAAGAGGATGGCGAGCGCTTTCCGGCTTACTATCTGATGCCCAAGAGCCGCGCCGATTTGGAGCACCGCACGCGCTCCGCCACGGCGATTGCCGATCTCTCCTACGGCATGATGGGCCGTTCGCCGGACTTCATCGGCGGCTATGTCACCGGCGCCGCCATGCAGCCGGAGATGTTCAAGACCGATGCCTATGATTTTTCCGCCAATATGAGCGCCTATTACAAGCATTGCCGCGACAATGATATTTTTCTCTCGCATGCCGTGGCGCCGCCGCAGGGCACACGCGATCCCGAGCATTACGGCCGCTCCTCTTCATTCGTCCCCACACTCTCTGTCACGTCGGAGGGCGACGATGGCGTAGTGATCAACGGCGTGAAACTGCTGGCCACGGCGGCGGCGTTTTCGCACGAGGTGTGGATCGGCAATATTCTGCCGCTGGCGAAGGGGCGCGAGGCCGAAGCGGTCACCTGTGTTATTCCGGTGAACTCGCCCGGGCTCGAATTATGGTCGCGCAAGCCCTATGAGCGCTTCGCCCAGAGCGAATATGACAATCCGCTGGCCTATCGTTATGACGAATCCGATTGCGTGGTGATCTGCCGCGACGTGAAGGTGCCGTGGGAGAGGGTGCTCACGCTCGGCGACATTGCGTGGTCGCGTAACATCTATTTCGATACACCGGCGCACACGCTTTCCAACCATCAGGCGGCGGTGCGCTATCGCTCGAAATTGAAACTGCTGCTCGGCATCGCCAAGCGCGTCACCGAATCCATGGGC
>PTKB01000067.1 GCA_002937555.1 Alphaproteobacteria bacterium MarineAlpha10_Bin2
GATGGCCGAGGTGGCGATCCACAATGTGCGTGAGAACTTCACCCTCGACAAAATGTGCCAAAGCACACTTTCGGTTTATGAGGAAGTTTTGGCCGGCGGGCCGCAGGCCTCGGGCGGCCGGTGAGCAGCGGCGGCGGCGAAATTCTCGTCATCAAGCATGGCGCGCTCGGCGATTTCATGCTGTCGATGGGGCCGTTCGCCGCCATTCGCGCGCACCACGAACGCGCGAGGATCACCCTTCTCACCACCCGGCCATTCGAGGAGACGGCCCGCCGCTCCGGATATTTCGACCGCATCTGGTGCGATTCACGGGCTTCGGCGTGGAACGTCGCGGCCTGGCTCGGTCTTTGCTGGCGTTTGCGCAGCGCCGGATTTAGCCGCGTCTACGATCTGCAAACCTCGCGCCGCTCGAGCGCCTATTACCGCTATTTCGCGCAGCCCCGCCCGGAATGGTCCGGCATTGCACGCGGCTGTTCGCACCCGCACGCCAATCCCAAACGCGACGCTATGCACACCGTGGCGCGCCAGCGCGAACAGCTCGCCATCGCCGGCATCGATGGCGTCCAGGAAGCGGATTTGTCCTGGCTCGACGGCGATATCTCCGCACTCGCACCTGAGGCGCCTTACATCTTGCTCATCCCCGGCGGCTCGGCGCATCGCCCCGAAAAGCGCTGGCCGGCTCGTTCTTATGGCGAGCTGGCGTCGCTCTTGGCCGAGGCCGGATATGTGCCGCTTCTCCTCGGCGCCGCGGCGGAGAACGCCATTCTGGCGGAAATCAACGCCCTTTGCCCGGCAGCGCGCAATCTTTGCGGGCGCACCGATTTCGGCCAGATCGCCGCACTTGCGCGCGGCGCAGCGGCGGCGGTGGGCAACGATACCGGGCCCATGCATATCATTGCCGCCTTGGGGTGCGCCGCCACGGTGCTGTTTTCCGGCGCCTCCGACCCGGCCCTGACCGCGCCCAACGGGCCCGCCGTCCGCCTGTTGCAGCGCCCGCGCCTGGCCGACCTGGCGGTCGCGGACGTGCGTGCTTCGTTAACCAATATTGTGCGAGGCTAGCACCGCTTGACAGCCTTCGCGCGCCTAGTAGAGTGCCGCCACTTTTACTGCGGCGCTGGGAAAAAAAGAGGTCCATGCCCGACATAACATTGCCAGACGGCTCGACGCGTTCCTTCGACAATCCGGTCAGCGGGTTGGAGATTGCTGCCAGTATCGGTCCGGGCCTGGCCAAGGCGGCGCTTGTGATCTCCGTCGATGGCGAATTGTGGGATCTCTCGCGCCCGATCGAAACGGACGCGGCGATCAGTATCGTCACCGCCAAGGATGATGCCGGGCTCGAGGTCTTGCGCCACGATACCGCGCATCTGATGGCCGAGGCGGTCAAAGAGCTCTATCCCGATACCCAAGTGACTATCGGCCCGGCCATCGAAAACGGTTTTTACTACGATTTCGCCCGCACCGAGCCGTTCACGCCAGACGATCTCGTGGCGATCGAGGCGCGCATGGCCGAAATCGTCAAACGCGACGAGGAAATTACCCGCGAGGTGTGGCCGCGCGAGAAGGCTGTCGAATTCTTCAAGCAGGCCGGCGAGCACTACAAGGCCGAGATCATTGCCGGCATTCCCGGCGATGAAGACATCACCCTCTACCGCCAGGGCGATTTCATCGATCTTTGCCGCGGGCCCCATCTGCCCTCCACTGGGCGCATCGGCGCCTTCAAGCTGACCAAGATCGCCGGCGCCTATTGGCGCGGCAATTCCGACAACGAAATGCTGCAGCGCATTTACGGCACCGCCTGGGCGACGGAGAAGGACCTCAAGGCCTATCTCCATCGCTTGGAAGAAGCCGAAAAGCGCGATCACCGGCGCCTCGGGCGCGAGATGAATCTGTTTCATCTGCAGCAGGAAGCCATGGGCATGGTGTTTTGGCATCCGCACGGCTGGCGGCTTTACCGCACCGTGCAAACCTATATGCGCCAGCGCCTCGACGCCGCCGGTTACGTCGAAGTGAAGACGCCGGAACTAATCGACCGCAGTCTCTGGGAAGCCTCCGGCCATTGGGAGAAATTCCGCGAGCACATGTTCACCACCGAGGCGGAAGAGCGCGTGTTGGCGCTGAAGCCGATGAACTGCCCTGGCCATGTGCAGATCTTCCGTCAGGGCATCAAGAGCTACCGCGATCTGCCGCTGCGTATGGCCGAGTTCGGCGCCTGCCACCGCTATGAGCCGTCAGGCGCGCTGCACGGGTTGATGCGGGTGCGCGGCTTCGTCCAGGACGATGCCCATATTTTCTGCACCGACGATCAGATCACGCCGGAGACGGAAGATTTTTGCGATCTCCTGATGTCGATCTACCGCGATTTCGGCTTCGAGCAAGTGCGCGTTAACTTCGCCGACCGGCCCGCTGTCCGCGTGGGCGCCGACGACGTCTGGGACCGCGCCGAAGAGGCGCTGTTGGAGGCGGTCAAGGGCACCGGCCTCGAAGTGCAGCACACTCCCGGCGAAGGCGCGTTCTACGGACCCAAGCTCGAATTCGTGCTGCGTGACGCTATCGGGCGCGATTGGCAGTGCGGCACGCTGCAGGTCGATTTCGTCCTCCCCGAGCGGCTCGATGCGACCTATGTCGGCGAGGACGGCGAGCGCCACCGCCCGGTCATGCTGCACCGCGCCATCCTCGGCTCGCTCGAACGCTTCCTCGGCATTCTGATCGAGCATTATGCCGGGCGCTTCCCGCTGTGGCTGGCGCCGCGCCAGGTGGTGGTGGCGACGATCACCGCCGATAGCGATGGCTATGCCGGCGAAGTTCTGGCGCGCCTTCGCGCGGCCGGACTGAATGCCGAGGCGGATTTGCGCAACGAAAAGATCGGTTACAAAGTGCGCGAGCACTCGGTCGCCAAGGTGCCCGCCATTCTCGCCGTCGGCGCGCGCGAGGCCGAGGGTGAAACCGTCGCCATGCGCCGGCTCGGCGTCAAGGAACAAGAAATACTTGCGCTCGATGAGGCCGTGGATAGACTTCAAAAAGAGGCGGCAGGACCTCTGGCGCGGACAACTTAGTTGGTTATTTGGGCTACCGGGCCGGAGGACTTTGTTCTGCGGCCTCATATGTTTGAAAAATTGGGAGGTGAACAAGCATCGTAAGACATACCAGTTTGGTTCCGCCAAAGCGCGAAGGACCGCGCGTGAACGAACTTATCGCCGTAGACAGCGTCCGTCTCATAGACGGCGCGGGCGAACAAGTTGGCGTCGTTGACATCGAACGGGCGCTGGAAATGGCCGCAGAGAGCGGCTTCGACCTGGTCGAAATATCTCCCGGCGCCGAGCCGCCCGTCTGCAAACTGATGGATTACGGCAAATTCAAATACGAAGCCCAGAAAAAAGCGGCGGTGGCGCGCAAGAAGCAAAAGACCATCGACGTCAAAGAAGTTAAATTCCGCCCCGGTATCAGTAGCGCCGATTACGAAGTGAAACTGCGCAACATTCGGCGTTTCCTCGGCGAGGGCGACAAAGTCAAAGTCACCTTGCGCTTCCGCGGCCGCGAAATGGTGCATCAGGATCTCGGCATGAAGGTGTTGATGCGGGTGCGCGACGATCTCGAAGAAATCAGCAAAGTCGAGCAATTGCCGAAAATGGAAGGCCGGCAAATGACCATGGTGGTGACCCAAAGATAGCCGCCCGGCGGTGCAGCCCTCGCATTATTCGCCATGAGCCTCTCCCAGCCCGGCATCCTCGCGCCGCTTCCGCCCCATTCCCGCTATCTGGAATTCAATTTGGCGCCCGATGCGGATCCGCTGCCGGTTCTCAGTGGCCTCGCGTCGCGCGCCATCGATGCGGACGCGGTCATCGGCCTCAGCCCCGGCCTCGTGCGCGAGATCGACGAAATTCGCCCGTTTCCCGCGTTAAGCGGCCCGGACTGTGAAGTGCCTTCGACACAAGCCGATCTCTGGCTGTGGCAGCGCGGCGATGATCGTGGCCGTATTTTCCACCAGGCGCGCGCCTTCGCGCTCGACGCTGCACCGGCGTTTCAATGCAACCGTTCGGTCGACGGATTCGTCCATGACGGCGGGCGCGATCTCACCGGCTACGAAGACGGCACCGAAAACCCCGAAGGCGATGCCGCTATCGCGGCAGCCATCCTTAGCGGCACCGGCGCCGGGCGCGACGGCTCCAGTTTCGTCGCCGTGCAGCAATGGCGCCATGATTTTGACAAATTCGAAGGTTTCGCTGAAAGCGAACAGGACGACATCATCGGCCGCCGCCGGCGCGACAATGTCGAGTTCGATGACGCTCCGGCTTCGACCCATGTCAAACGGACGGCGCAGGAAAGCTTTACGCCCGAGGCTTTTGTCGTACGCCGCTCGATGCCGTGGGCGGACCGCGAGAGCGCCGGGCTGATGTTCGTCGCGTTCGGCAACTCGTTCGATGCTTTCGAAGCGCAGTTGCGCCGCATGGCGGGCGAGGAAGATCAAATCACGGATGCGCTTTTCCGTTTCACCCGCCCCGTTTCCGGCAGCTATTTCTGGTGTCCGCCGGTGGCGGCCGGAAAGTTGGACCTAAGCGCGCTCGGCCTTTGAGCTCGCCCCGTTCCGCCGCTTGCAATTTGGCGCCACTCTGGCTACAAACTGCCCCCCTGAGAGGCGGCGCGGCTCATGGCATGCCCAACCGCCCGGATTAACCGCCCGAGACGGCCATCTCCGATACTTCGGAGCGGGCCAGCCTCAATGAAAAAGAGAGAAAGACATCGAAATGCCTAAGCTTAAGACGAAAAGCAGCACCAAGGGGCGCTTTACGGCGACCGGCAGCGGCAAATTGCGCCGCGGCCATGCCAAGCACCGCCATGGGCTATCGAAACAGGCCAAGAAAGTGCGCCGCAGCCACCGCGGCATCAGCCTGATGGACAAAACCAACGTACCGGCGGTAAAGCGCTGGATGCCTTACATTTAAGGAGATCCGGCCATGGCAAGAGTCAAAAGGGGCGTCACCGCCCATGCCCGCCACAAAAAAGTTCTGGCCCGCGCCAGCGGCTATCGCGGACGGGGGCATTCGAATTTTCGCGTCGCCATCGAGCGCGTCGAAAAGGGCCTGCAATATGCCTATCGCGACCGGCGCACGCGCAAGCGCGATTTCCGGGCGCTGTGGATTCAGCGTATCAACGCCGCCGTCCGTGCCCATGACTTGACCTATTCCAAATTCGTGCATGGCCTGTCTGAGGCCGGTATCGCCATCGACCGCAAGGTCCTGGCCGATCTTGCGGTGCGCGAGCCCGAGGCCTTCAAGGCCCTGGTGGAACAGGCGCGCGCCGGCCTGGCGAAAGACTGACGCCGGCCCCGCAAGGGACTGACGCCGGCCCCGCGAGGACAAAGCCTTGCAGGATTTGGAAGCGCTCAAAGCGGAAATTCTCGCTTCGTTCGAGGCGGCGTCCGATGTGGCGGCGCTCGATGCCGCGCGCGTTGCCGCGCTCGGCAAGAAAGGCGCTTTGACCGAGCGCATGAAGGGCCTTGGCGGGCTCGACCCCGATGCGCGCAAAGCGGCCGGCCAGGCGCTTAACCGTCTCAAAGGCGAATTGACCGAAGCGCTCGATGCACGCCGCGCCGAGCTTGAAGGCGGCGCTTTGGATGTCCGCCTCGGCTCCGAACAGGTCGATATCACGCTCCCGGTCCGCCCCGAGGTGCAAGGCCGTATCCACCCAATTAGCCAGGTGCTCGACGAAATGGCTGCGATCTTCGGCGATATGGGCTTTTCCATCGTCGAAGGGCCGGACATCGAGGATGATTTCCATAATTTCACCGCCCTCAACATCCCGCCCGAGCATCCCGCCCGGCAGATGCACGACACCTTCTATTTCCCCGAGCGCGACGACGGTTCGCGGCTGCTTCTCCGCACCCACACGTCTCCGGTGCAGATTCGCACCATGAAGTCGGGCGCGCCGCCATACCGCATCATCGCGCCGGGCCGCACCTATCGCTGCGATTCCGATATTACCCACGCGCCGATGTTCCATCAGATCGAGGGGCTGGTGGTCGACGAGCACACCCATATGGGCCATCTCAAGGGCTGCCTGATCGATTTCGCCAAGGCCTTCTTCGAGGTCGCCAATCTGCCGGTGCGTTTCCGCCCGAGCTATTTTCCGTTCACCGAACCCTCGGCGGAAATGGATATCGGCTGCGCCCGCGAAGGCGGCGTGTTGCGCATCGGCGAAGGCGCCGACTGGATGGAGATCCTCGGCTGCGGCATGGTCAATCCCCGGGTGCTCGATATGGCCGGCGTCGATTCGTCGCGCTATCAGGGCTTCGCCTTCGGTCTCGGCGTCGAACGTTCGGCGATGCTGAAATACGGCATACCCGATCTCCGGACGTTCTATGACGCCGATGCGCGCTGGCTCCGCCATTACGGCTTCGCCGCCGGCGACGTGCCGAGCCTGGTGGGCGGCCTCACGCGATGAAGTTCACCCTCTCCTGGCTCAAAACATATTTAGAGACCGACGAATCGCTTGAGGCGCTGAGCGCGGGCATGACCGCCATCGGCCTCGAAGTCGAGAGCGTCGAGGACCCGGCCGAGAAGCTGGCGCCGTTCACCATCGCCCATGTCGTCGAAGCGGCGCCCCATCCCAACGCCGACAAACTGCGGCTCTGCACCGTCGATACCGGCGCCGGGCAGGTGCAGGTGGTGTGCGGCGCGCCCAACGCACGGACCGGCATGAAAGGCGTATTCGCCGCCAGCGGCAGCACCATTCCGGGCACCGGTCTGAAACTGAAGCCGACCAAGATTCGCGGTGTTTCGAGCAACGGCATGCTCTGTTCCGAGCGCGAGATGGGGATCAGCGACGAGCACGAGGGCATTATCGATCTGCCCGAGGACGCGCCCGTGGGCGAGCCCTTCGCCGCCTACATGGGCCTCGACGATCCGTTGTTCGATATCGCCGTCACCCCCAACCGGGCCGATTGTCTCGGCGTCTACGGCATCGCCCGCGATCTCGCCGCCGCCGGTTTGGGGCAGCTCAAGGCGCCCGATCTGACGGCGGTTCCCGGCGCCTTCAAGAGCCCGCTCGATGTCCGTCTCGACTTCGCGCCCGGGGCAGAAGACGCCTGTCCGCTGTTCGTCGGGCGCTATATCCGCGGCGTCATAAACGGCCCGAGCCCGAAATGGATGCAGGACCGTCTGCTCTCCGTCGACCTCCGGCCGATATCGGCGCTGGTCGACATGACCAATTTCGTCACCCTCGATCTTAACCGCCCGGTGCATGTGTTCGATGCCGACAAGGTCTCCGGCGATCATCTGTGGCTGCGCACCGGTTGCGCCGGCGCCAAGTTCCAGGCGTTGAACGGCAAGGAATACGAGCTCGATGACGAGATGACGGCGATCGGAGACGGTGCCGGCGTGCAGAGTCTGGCCGGCGTGATGGGCGGCGAGGCGACCGGCTGCACCGGCGAGACCGTCAACGTGTTTATCGAGATCGCGCTCTTTGATCCGGTGCGCACGGCCGCCACCGGGCGCAAGCTCAATCTCGAATCCGACGCCCGCCACCGCTTCGAGCGCGGCGTCGACCCGGCGTTTGCCGAGCCCGGCATGGAAGTCGCGACGCGCCTCGTGCTGGAGATGTGCGGCGGCGAGGCGAGCGCGATGGTGATTGCCGGCCAGGCGCCCGAATGGCGGCGCGAAGTCACCTTCCGCCCGTCCCGCGTCCACAGCCTGGGCGGCGTCGATTTGAGCGAAATGGTCTGCGAGGAAATTCTCGGCAACCTCGGCTTCGATTCGTACGAAGTCGGCTCCGATCATTTGGCGGTCGAGCCGCCGTCCTGGCGCGGCGACATCGTCGGCGAGGCCGATTTGGTCGAGGAGGTGCTGCGCATTCACGGCTTCGACAATATCCCCGCCGTTTCGCTGCCGCCCCTGAAAGCCCGCGCCGGCGCTGCGATCGAACTGGCGCCGCGGCGCATGGGTTGGGCGCGCCGCGCGCTCGCCGTGCGCGGCATGTCCGAGGCGGTCACCTGGTCGTTCATGCCGCGCGCCCAAGCCGATCTATTCGGCGGCGCACTGCCGGCGCTCACCCTCGCCAATCCGATCTCGAGCGATCTCGACGTCATGCGCCCCTCGATCCTGCCCAATCTCGCCATGGCCTGCCGCAGGAATGCCGATCGCGGATTCGCCGACATGGCGCTGTTCGAAACCGGACCGCAATATTCCGGCGACAGTGCAGCGGATCAGCACCGTGTCGTCGCCGGGATGCGTTCCGGCCAGGCGATGAGCAGAAACATGTATACCCCGGCGCGCCCCGTCGATGCTTTCGACGCCAAGGCCGATGCCCTCGCCGCCCTCGCCGCCGCCGGCGCGCCGGTCGCGAGCCTGCAAGTCAAACCCGACGCGCCCGCCTGGTACCATCCCGGGCGCTCCGGCACCCTGGCGCTCGGGCCCAATCTCCTGGGCTGTTTCGGCGAGCTCCATCCAGCGGTGCTGGCGGCGCTCGATATCGACCTGCCGCTGGCGGCTTTCGAGCTTTTCATCGACGCCATCCCGGTGCCCAAGGAAAAGGCCGGGCGTACCCGTCCGGCGCTGACTATTTCCGATTTTCCCGCGGTCGAGCGCGATTTCGCTTTCGTCGTCGACGCCGATGTCTCGGCCGAGCAGCTGATCCGTGCGGCGCGCGTCGTCGATAAGAAGCTGATCGCTGATGTGGCGCTGTTCGATCTCTACGAAGGCGAGGGCGTCGGCGAAGGCAAAAAATCCCTCGCCATTGCCGTCCGCCTCGAGCCCAAGGACCGCACGCTGACCGATGCCGAGATCGAGACGCTGGCGACAAAGCTGGTCGACAATGTCAAAAAGGTCACCGGCGGAGTGCTGCGCGGCTGAAATCCCCGCGTCTTCGTCGACGCGCATTGACACTTAAGAAGCAAGACACAGATGACCGATCCCGCGCATATCCGTAATTTCGCCATCATCGCCCATATCGATCATGGCAAGTCGACGTTGGCCGACCGCATGATCGAGATGTGCGGCGGTTTGCAGAAGCGCGAGATGACCAGCCAGGTGCTCGATACGATGGATATCGAGCGCGAACGCGGCATTACTATCAAGGCGCAAACCGTCCGCCTCAAGCACAAAGCCAAGGACGGCGAGACTTACACCCTCAATCTTGTCGACACGCCGGGCCATGTCGATTTTTCCTATGAGGTCAGCCGTTCGCTCGCCGCCTGCGAGGGCTCGCTGCTGGTGGTCGACGCGACGCAAGGAGTCGAGGCGCAAACTCTCGCCAATGCCTATCTTGCCGTCGATAGCGGCCATGAAATGATCCCGGTCCTCAACAAGATCGACCTCGCCTCGGCCGAGCTTGAGCGCATCCGCCAGCAAGTCGAAGACGTGATCGGTATCGACGCCAGCGACGCGCTGCCGATATCCGCCAAGACCGGGGCCGGCGTCGAGGATGTGCTGGAAGCGCTGGTCGAGCGCTTGCCGCCACCCGAAGGCGACGCCGAGGCGCCGCTCAAAGCGCTGCTCGTCGATAGCTGGTACGACCAGTATCTCGGTGTGATGATTCTGGTGCGCGTGCGGGACGGCTTTTTGAAGAAGGGCATGCGCGTACGCATGATGGGTCTCGGCTCGCTGCATGAGATCGATCGCGTCGGCGTCTTCACGCCCAAGACCGAGCTCGTCGAGGCGTTGGGGCCGGGTGAAATCGGCTTCATCACCGCCAGCATAAAAAATATCTCCGAATGCGAAGTCGGCGACACCATCACCGAGGAGCGCCGCCCCACTGCCGAACCGCTGGTCGGATTTCAGCCCAGCGTGCCGGTCGTCTTTTGCGGCCTGTTTCCCGCCGATTCCGCGGATTTCGAGCGCCTGCGCGAGAGCCTCGCCAAGCTCAGCCTCAACGATTCGAGCTTCCATTACGAAGCCGAAACCTCCGCCGCGCTCGGCATGGGGTTCAGCTGCGGTTTTCTCGGCCTGCTGCATTTGGAGATCATCCAAGAGCGCCTGGAGCGCGAATTCGACCTCGATCTGGTGGCGACCGCGCCGAGCGTGGTTTACCGCCTGAAAACGACGGCAGGCGAAGAGTTCGAACTGCACAATCCGGCCGATATGCCCGATCCGACCAAGATCCGCTTGATGGAGGAGCCCTGGATCAAGGCCAATATCATGGTGCCGGACGATTATCTCGGGCCGGTCCTGGCGCTTTGCGAAGAAAAGCGCGGCGAGCAGGATACGCTCACGTATGTCGGCAACCGTGCACTCGTGACTTATCGTCTGCCGCTCAATGAAGTGGTATTCGATTTTTACGACCGGCTGAAATCCCACTCGCGCGGCTATGCCAGTTTCGACTATCAGCTCGACGGCTACCGCGAGGGCGATCTCGTAAAGGTCGGCATCCTGATCAACGGCGAGCCGGTCGATTCACTCTCGATGGTCTTGCACCGCGCCCAGGCGGAAACGCGCGGCCGCGCCTTGTGTCTTCGCCTCAAGGATCTCATCCCGCGCCAGCTCTTCAAGGTCGCCATTCAGGCGGCGATCGGCGGCAAGGTGGTGGCGCGCGAAACCGTGAGCGCGCTCAGGAAGGACGTCACCGCGAAATGCTATGGCGGCGACGTCACCCGCAAGCGCAAATTATTGGATCGGCAAAAGCGCGGCAAAAAGCGCATGCGCCAGTTTGGCAATGTGGAAATCCCCCAGGAAGCCTTCCTCGCCGCGTTGAAAATGGGCGAAGACTAGGCCCCTCGCTCTAGCCGGCCCGCACCGAAACGATCCAGCACGCCGAATCCATGCGCACGCCCGTGCCGTC
>PTKB01000068.1 GCA_002937555.1 Alphaproteobacteria bacterium MarineAlpha10_Bin2
CACCCGGCGCACCCGGCGCACCCGGCGCACCCGGCGCACCCGGCGCACCCGGCGCACCCGGCGCACCCGGCATGCCACCTTCGACGGCGGCGCCCGGTTCGCGGCCATAGGTCGCGTCGAGATCGATCACATCGCGCAGCAGAATACGCTCATCCAACAACGCTTCGCGCCATTCGATGATGGCCCGCATGGTGAGCGGGCTTTCGCAAATTCCGCTGATCATGGTTTGGCGGCCGGCCTCGATGCGCTTGGCAATGGCGATTTCGCCCTCGCGCGACAGCAATTCGACGCTGCCCATCTCGCGCAGATACATGCGGACCGGATCGTCGGTGCGGCCCAAATCCTCGTCTTCGACCTTGGCCGGCGCTTCGGTGCCGGTTGTGGTGGTTTTTTCTTCGCTCGCGGATTCTTCGGATTCCTCGTTCTCGATGACGTTGATGCCCATCTCCGAGAGCTGGGCCATGGTGTCTTCGATCTGCTCGGAATTCACGTCATCGGGTGGTAACGCTTCGTTTAGATCGTCATAGGTGACGTAGCCACGTTCTTTACCGCGGCTCACGAGCTTGCGTACCGCCGCTGTCAGCGAATCGAGAACGGGGCTGTCCGCCGTTTCCTCACTGCGTTCGGAAGATTCAGCGGATTTCGCGGGCTTTGTCGCCATAAAACGACCTTTCTGTCTCGGCCCTCGGTCGGACCTGAAAATACAATTAATTCAGCAACTTATCCCCAAAAATCGCGGCAATGCAATATACGCCCGTATTCGCCGGCCTGGTTCAGGACGGCGAAAGGCGTTCAATGGGAATCCCTCAATATTGTTGTAGCATTGAAATGGAGCGCGGAGCCCGCCAATTCAAGCCTAAGCTGGCGAAAGGTCTAAATCGGCTGGTTTCGGCTGTCAAGCTTGTGATTGCGCCCGATTCGATGCGCCGAGCAGGTTAACCCCGCCCCGCTTCGGTATTGTCGTTGTCGCCGTAACCGGGAATTTGCACTTCGGTGCCGGGCGACTCGTTGACGGCGCGTCCGCTTTCCACAAGGCGTTGCAAATTTTCTTCGCTCATATCGCCGGCGAGCGCGTCTTCCGCTTCGCGGCGGAATTTCTCCATGTCGATCAAACGATGCTGCAAATCGAGCGCATGACGCAGTTGCACACGGGCATCATCCAAGCCCGCTGCGTCAGCCTTGGCGGCCCAGTCCAAATAGGCAGCGTCGCCGCCGACAAGCTCATCGAGAAGTTTTTCCAATCCCGCTTGGGTCAATATGTGATTGATTTCGGATTTGTTGAGCGCGGTGCCGCCCACATCGGCTGCCAACAGGGTGTCGCGAAAGGCGCGGTAGCGCGCCGCCAGCAAAGGCAGACGTTCGATTTCCTCATGAAAATCGTGAAGCAATTGAGGGTAATTGAGAATCGTTTGAAGAATTGTCCGCTCGCGCCGCGCGGAGCTGCCCTCGGCGCGTCCACCCAGACCCTGTTGCGGCAGGAGTTTCTCGTCATCGCGCGGGCGCCGGCGCGGCGCCGGACGCGGCCCGTACGGGGATTTGCCCTTGGCGAAGGGCTCAAACAGACGGTTCTTATAGTGACGGCGAAAGAATGACTTGAGATCGTCGTCAGGAATCTGCTGCAGATAGCCGTTGAGGCGGCGATTGAGGGCGGCGCGGCTTTCCGGCGTCGTCAAATCGTCGCCACCGCCGGCCACTCTCCATAATTGCTCGGAGAGCGGTTCCGCGCCGCTCAGCACCTCCTCGATTGCCGGTTTGCCGCTTTCGCCAATCAAGCTGTCGGGGTCCTGGCCCATAGGCAGGGCGGCGAAGAATAGAGATTTCCCCGATTTCAAGCGCGGCAACGCCCGTTCCGCGGCGCGCGCCGCCGCCTTTCGCCCGGCCGCGTCACCGTCGAAGCAGAGCACCGGCGCGTCGACCAGGCGCCACATTTCCTCCATTTGTAATTCGGTCAAGGCGGTGCCGAGCGGCGCCACGGTTTCCACCAGGCCGCCTTGATGCAGCGCGATCACATCCATATAGCCTTCGACGGCGATGATTCGCCCCGACTTGCGCGCAGTGCCGCGCGCCAGATGCATGCCGTAGAGCACCGCGCCCTTGTGGAACACCGGCGTATCGGGCGAATTGAGATATTTGGCCTGGGCCTCGCCAAGGGCGCGGCCGCCGAAGGCGATCACCCGTCCGCGCCGATCCTGAATGGGAAATATCACCCGGTTGCGGAAGCGGTCATAGCTGGCGCCGCCGCTTTCGGGCTCGATCAGCAAGCCGGCGGTCACCAGCATGGCTTCCGAAATTTCCTTGCCGAGCAAGGCGGTCTTTAGAGCGTTCCGAGAATCGGGCGCATAGCCGAGACGGAAGCCCTCGATCGTTTCCGCTTTCAGCCCGCGGCCTTTGAGATAGGTACGGGCGGCGGCGCCGGTATCGGCGCGCAGTTCCGATTCGAAATATTTCGCCGCCTGCTCCATGACGCCGTAGAGCGACAGCTGTTCCTCGGCGCGGGCGCGGTCGCGCGGTGTTTCCTTGGGGATTTGCAAGCCCGCTTCGCCGGCCAGCTTTTCGACCGCTTCGGGGAACGACAATCCTTCGTCGCGCATGACAAAGCCGATTACATCGCCATGGGCGCCGCAGCCAAAGCAATGAAAAAAGCCTTTTTCGTCGCTTACCGTGAAAGACGGCGTCTTTTCGTTATGGAACGGACAGAGCGCGCTATGCTCGCGCCCCTTGCGAATCAGACGCACACGCCGGCCGATCACATCCGAGAGCGGGACACGGGCTCTGATCTCGTCGAGAAACTGCGGCGTGAAGGCCATTGGCCACACTAACTCAGCGTACTGCCGCTTGCGAGATTTAGCGCCGCAAGAGAACCAATTTATTGTGGATGGATGTGTTAGGACCCGGTGGACAATTCCGGGATAACTTGCGGCCTAAATCAGACCAGCAATTCCTTCACCACGCCGCTCGCCTTGGCGAAATCCATGCGGCCGGCATATTTTTCCTTGAGCGCCGACATGGTGCGGCCCATGTCTTTGATTGTCTTGGCGTTTTCCTCGCCGACCAGGGCCTGGATCGCCTTTACCATGTCCTCGCCCTCGATCTGCGGCGGCAGGAAACGTTGAATGACGACGATCTCCTCGCCCTCGCGTTCGGCCAAGTCGATTCGCCCGCCGCTCTCATATTGCGAGATGCTCTCGCGGCGCTGGCGGATCATGGTGTTCAGCAATTGCAGAATATCCGACTCGCCGAGGCCATCCGGATTGCCCTTGCCGCGCTGGGCGATATCGCGGTCCTTGAGGGCGGCGAGGATCAGGCGCACGGTCAGAATCGTGCGTTCGTCGCGCGCCTTCATCGCGATTTTCAATGCGTCACTGAGTTGATCTCTAATCATCGCCTGAACATATGGTTCACAAACGAAGCGCCGCAATATAGCGCCGCCTGGGCTGGGATCAACCACAGAATGCGGGTTGACAAATTCGCCCTGCGGCGACGGCGGTTTAGACGCGGATGCGCCGCGCGGCGAATTGGTGCTTCGCGCGCAAAGAGCCGGAAACCGTCAGAATCGCCGGTTTTACGTTTGCCGGCATACGCCGCTTCAATAGGGACAAAGCGGGCGCACATCATGCGCCGCCAAAGCGAGGTCGCGGGCGGCATATCGGTGATTGTCGGCAAAGCGGAAAGCGGTCGTTCGGTTCGGCAGGATCATGACAATGTTGCCGCCATAGCCAATCATTTTGGGCAGCCATAATTCGCAACCATTATTGTCGTTAAACGGTTTCATCCAAAAAGAAAGGTGATATTCATGGTCTTGGCCGATGCCGCCGGTCGGCAGACCGCGCATTTCCGTCTGATAAATCGCTTCGGCGAGTTTGCCGGGATGCAGCAACTGGCGGCCCTCATGCTTGCCGCCGTCATGCATGAGCTTGACGATTTTGGCGACATCGTCGATCGTTACGTAAAGCCCGAATCCCATGATCGGCAGGCCGCGCCCGCCATCGCTCTCCACCGTTCGCATGATCGGGACATGGTAGGCGCCGATAGGTTCAAAAACTTCCTTTTGCACCATGTCCCAAAGGTCGGCTTCGCGGCCCTCCCGGGTCTTTAGGAAAGCGTCCATGGCGGCCGACAAAATGAAGGTGTGCATGGTGTCGTAGCGGGCGACCTCTCCGGGACCCCAGGGATAGTCGCCACCAACATTGAGCGCCATCGAGAGCTTTTCTTCGGCGCTCAGAACTTGCAGCCATTTCAAGAGCGTCGGATTGTCTTCGATGGCCTCGAACTTGAACGGCTCGCGGACCCGCGACCGGTAGCCGATGCCGGCCGCCATGCCGAGGACATGGGCGAAGGTGACCCGCGCCCAGCCGTCATGGCCCACATCGATATCGACATAATCGGCGATCTTGAGATCGAACACCTCGGGCCCGAATTTCTGTGCGAGCCGGAGCAGCGTGAGCGCGGCGCCCATGGATTTGGTGACGGAATAAACGCCGTGGCGCATATGCCTGCAATAGGGATAGTCGCCATAGCGCGCGTGGCACGGATGCGCATAAATCACGCCGTCGACGATCAGACCGGCTGCGGAGACGCCCTCGAAACTGCCGTGCTGATGAACGATCGGAGAGACCGCGTCCGCCCCGGCGACGGCCGCAAGCTCCAGCCACGGGCGCATCGGCACTTGCCGTGCCAGTTCTTGGGCGAATTTTTCCGCCAGGCCGGTGCGATCCACGATCGCGTGCGGGCGGTAGGCCATCGGCGTTTGGCCCCACATATCGTAAACCGCCCAAGGCGCGGCTTCCTGGGTGATTTGCAGACGCAACGACGAAACCCGGCTGTCGTCGAACAAAAACGTTCCGATGCCGTTGTGACTGTTGTTGGAATAGTCGTTGACGAGAATGAAAGGAAAGGAGGCGCGCGATAATCCATCGTCACCGGGTTCGGACCACACCCGCCCAGGCGAGACCATAATTTGATTCCAGGCGTCGCCGCCCCGCGGGCGAACGGCATCGCGGCGAACCGGCACCAAATGGTCTTCATGTACGAAGAACTGGAGATCGACGCCCGGAAAAAGCGTCTGGCCGGGCAGGAGATTGAGGGCTCTCTGGGTTGTCGCCGCCCGCGCCGCGCGAAGCTCGAACTCAGGAATGCTGAGGGTGCCTTCGAAGCGGTGGCGCGCCGGCCCCGATTCGCCCATCGGCATAAACAGCGCATTTTGCACCGGCCTGTCGCCAACATCTTGCGCGGCCATCAGCTCGTCCGCCGTCAGTGCAGATCTAACGATGCCGGATGCGGAATCGTCAGCCTCGAGCGCCGCCGCGAAACTCATCAAGCACAGGCCGGCGAGGCAGGCGATGACGCGCCGGCCGAAACATGGGATTCCCGTGATCATTTGAGTTCGCCTGAGTTCCATCTCTTTATGTTAGCACGGCAATTATCAAACATCGGCGCGGACCGCCAGCGGCGAAAACTTGACGGACTCGGCGCTACTCCGTAACTTGCGCCGCGCGGCGCCGACCGGTGTATTTGCGACTCGCGTGCGAGCCTGAATTAAGGCGATCATGCCCCGCCATCGGCCGGCGAAATGACCGACCGCGTGCACCGCCCAGCATGACAACCAACATGGATCGAACCGCCATGTCCCACCCCGGAACGGACCCCGGCGCAGGATTGGCCGCCTTGGCGCTGGCCGACGGCAGCCTGTTTCGCGGCCACGGCATTGGCGCCCAGGGCACAGCGGTCGGCGAGATCTGTTTCAACACCTCGATCACCGGTTATCAGGAGATATTGACCGATCCGTCCTATGCCGGGCAGATCATCACCTTCACCTTTCCCCATATCGGCAATGTCGGCGGCAATGCGGCGGATATCGAGTCGCAAACTCCGGCGGCGCGCGGCCTCATCTTGCGCGCCGATATCACCAATCCCTCCAATTGGCGCAGCCTCGAGCATCTCGACGGATGGCTGAAGCGCCACGGGCTGGTCGGCATCTCCGGCGTCGATACGCGGCGCCTGACGCGCCTACTCCGCACCAAGGGAGCTCAGTCCGGGGCGCTCTGTCATCAATCGGCATCGGACGGCGCGCCCGATGCGGCAGCGCTCACAGCCGAGGCGGCGGCTTGGCCGGGCCTCGAAGGCATGGACCTCGCCAAGGAAGTGAGCTGCCGGCAGAGCTATGGCTGGGAAGAAGGCGTGTGGGATTTTGCCGCCAGCGATTACGCCGCGCCGGCGGCGGTGCGCCATCATGTGGTCGCGGTGGACTACGGCGCCAAGCGCAATATCCTGCGCTCCCTCACCACGCACGGCTGCCGCGTCACCGTGGTTCCGGCGACGGCGGACGGCGAACAAATCCTGGCGCACAAGCCCGACGGCGTTTTCCTTTCCAACGGCCCCGGAGATCCGGCGGCGACGGGCGAATACGCCATCCCGGCGATCCAAACGCTGTTGGCCGACGGCGTGCCGATCTTCGGCATTTGCCTCGGCCATCAGATGCTGGCCCTGGCCTTGGGCGCGAAAACCAAAAAAATGCTGTTTGGCCACCGCGGCGCCAACCACCCGGTAAAGGAGTTGAAGACCGGCAAGGTCGAGATCACCAGCCAGAATCATGGCTTCGAAGTGGTGCTCGATAGCCTGCCCGCAGGCGTCGCCGCCACCCATGTGTCGCTCTTCGACGGCACCCTGGAGGGCTTGGAAGTTACTGGCAAGCCGGTGTTCTCGGTGCAGCACCACCCGGAAGCCTCGCCGGGGCCGCAGGATTCGCAATATCTCTTCCAGCGCTTCGTCGCGCTGATGGAATCCGGGGGCACCGATGCCTAAGCGCAGCGACATTCAATCCGTTCTCGTGATCGGCGCCGGGCCTATAATTATTGGCCAGGCGTGCGAGTTCGATTATTCGGGGACGCAAGCCTGCAAGGCGCTCAGGGACGAGGGCTTTCGGGTCATACTGGTCAATTCCAACCCGGCCACAATCATGACCGACCCGGAATTCGCCGATGCGACCTATATCGAGCCGGTGACGCCGGAAATCGTCGCCAAGATTATCGCCCGTGAAAAGCCCGACGCGCTGCTGCCGACCATGGGCGGGCAAACCGCGCTCAATACCGCGCTGGCGCTCGCCGATGACGGCACGCTCGAAGCGCATGGCGTCGCCCTGATCGGTGCCTCGCGCGAGGCCATCACGGTGGCCGAGGACCGCCAGCTGTTCCGCGACGCGATGGAGGAGATCGGCCTGGAATGCCCGATTAGCCGGGTCGCGAAATCGGCGGAAGAAGCGCGCGACGCAATTTCCCATACCGGCCTACCGGCCATCATTCGCCCCTCCTTTACGCTCGGCGGCACCGGCGGCGGGATTGCCTACAACCGCGCCGAATTCGACGAAATCGTGCGCACCGGGCTCGACGCCTCGCCGGTCGGCGAAGTGCTGGTCGAGCAGTCCGTCTTGGGCTGGAAAGAATTCGAGATGGAGGTGATCCGCGACAAGGCCGACAATTGCATCATCATCTGCTCGATCGAAAACGTCGATCCGATGGGCGTGCACACCGGCGATTCGATCACCGTGGCGCCGGCGCTGACGCTGACCGATAAGGAATATCAGCGCATGCGCAACGCCTCGATCGCGGTGCTGCGCAAAGTCGGTGTGGAAACCGGCGGCTCCAACGTGCAATTCGCCATCGACCCGGCGAGCGGCAGGATGGTCATTATCGAGATGAACCCGCGCGTCTCGCGCTCTTCGGCGTTGGCATCGAAAGCGACCGGCTTTCCCATCGCCAAGGTCGCGGCAAAGCTCGCCGTGGGCTACACCCTGGATGAAATCGACAACGATATCACCGGCGTCACCCCGGCGTCCTTCGAGCCGACGATCGATTATGTCGTCACCAAGATGCCGCGCTTTACCTTCGAGAAATTCCCCGGCACGCAAGCGCTGTTGACCACATCGATGAAGTCGGTCGGCGAAGCCATGGCGGTCGGCCGCACCTTCCAGGAATCGCTGCAAAAGGCGTTGCGCTCGATGGAAACCGGCATGACGGGACTCAATCCGGTGGCAATCGACGGCTGGAGCGCCGGCGGCGACCGCGAGATCCTTCTCTCCGCCCTCAGCCAACCGCGGCCCGACCGGCTGCTGGTGGTGGCGGAAGCCTTCCGTGCCGGGTTCGAGGTGGAGGAAATTCGCGAGGCCTGCCATTTCGACCCGTGGTTTCTTGAGCAAATCGAAGAGTTGGTGGCCACCGAACAAGCGCTCATTGAAACCGGACTGCCGCAGGAACGCGGCGGTCTGTTGGCGCTGAAGCGCGCCGGGTTCGGCGATGCGCGCCTGGCCGAGTTGACCGGCCAAAAGGAATCGGCGGTCAGGACGCTGCGCACCACGCTCGGTGTGCACCCGGTCTATAAGCGCATCGATACTTGCGCCGCCGAATTCGAATCGCGCACGCCTTATATGTATTCCTGTTACGAAACCGGCGAGAACGGCGCCGACGGCGAGGCGGTAGAGGCGGAATGCGAAGCCGAGCCCAGCGACCGCCGCAAGGCGATCATCCTTGGCGGCGGCCCGAACCGCATCGGCCAGGGCATCGAGTTCGATTATTGCTGTGTTCACGCAGCCTATGCGCTCTCAGAGGCGGGCTATGAGACGATCATGGTCAATTGCAACCCGGAAACGGTGTCGACAGATTACGACACCTCGGACCGGCTCTATTTCGAGCCGCTCACCATCGAGACGGTGCTCGATATCGTGCGCGTCGAGAGCGCGGCGGGCGAGTTGGCGGGGCTCAACATTCAATTCGGCGGTCAGACGCCGCTCAAGCTTGCGGCCGAGCTCGAAGCCGCCGGCGTGCCCATTCTCGGCACCTCGCCCGACGCCATCGATCTCGCCGAGGACCGCGACCGGTTTCGCAACCTGTTGGACGAACTCGGCCTCAAACAGCCGGCCAACGCAACTTGCACCTCGGCCGAGGAAGGCGCGCGCTTGGCCGGTGAGATCGGTTTTCCGGTGGTCGTGCGCCCGTCCTATGTGCTCGGCGGGCGGGCGATGGAAATCATTCACGAGGCCGGCGATCTGGAACGCTATTTGACCGAAGCGGTCAAGGTGTCCGGCACCAGCCCGGTCTTGATCGACAGATTCCTGGAGGACGCGATCGAGGTCGATGTTGACGCGCTGGCCGACGGCGAGAGCGTCGTGGTGGCGGGTGTGATGGAACATATCGAGGAGGCAGGCATTCATTCCGGCGATTCCGCCTGCTCGCTGCCGCCCCATTCGCTGTCGGACGGTTTGGTGGCGCGCATCCGCAGCCAGACCGAGGCGCTGGCGCAGAAGATCGGCGTGTGCGGATTGATGAATGTGCAGTTCGCCGTCAAGGACGACGACATCTACGTTCTCGAAGTCAATCCCCGGGCGAGCCGCACGGTGCCCTTTGTCGCCAAAAGCACGGGGCGCCCGATCGCCAAGGTCGCGGCGCGGATCATGGCGGGCGAGAAACTGAGCGCCTTCGATCTTCGCATTAATGGCGGCGGACATATTTCGGTGAAAGAGGCGGTGTTTCCGTTCGCCCGCTTTCCCGGCGTCGATCTGCTGCTCGGTCCGGAAATGAAATCGACCGGCGAGGTGATGGGCATCGACAGCGATTTCGGCCGCGCCTTCGCCAAGGCGCAACTGGGCGCCGGCGCGGAACTGCCGCTTGAAGGCGCGGTGTTCCTATCGGTGCGCGACCGCGACAAGCATGCCCTCACGGCCATCGCCGCGGAATTGAGCGCCATGGGATACCGCCTTATCGCCACGCGCGGTACGGCCAAGGCCCTGGCAGCAGCCGGTGTGAAGGTTCAGGCCATCAACAAAGTGCATGAGGGCCGCCCGCACATCGTCGACGCCATCAAGAACGGCGACATTCAGCTTGTCGTCAATACCACGGAAGGCGCCCAGGCGATTGCCGACAGCTATGAGCTGAGACGGTCGGCGCTGGAGTATAAGATTTCCTATTTCACCACCATCGCCGGCAGCCAGGCGATGCTGCGCGCCGTTGCCGCGCTCAAAAGCGGCGGCCTTGAAGTTGCCACGCTGCAGTCCTATTCTCAATCGCTCGAAGGACAAGGCGTTTAGTCTTTCGCTTATTTTGGATGATTGTGCACCGGCATCGGGAGTTGCCGGAGGGCACGGCTATTGGCGATTGAACAAAAAGGCACATAAGAGCAAAGGCGATGGAAAAGCATCCAATGACGCCCGAGGGCCACGCCAAGTTGAAGGAAGAACTTGGCCGCCTGAAATCTGAGGAGCGGCCGCGCATCATCCGTGAAATCGGCACCGCGCGCGAGCATGGCGACCTGTCCGAAAACGCCGAATACCACGCGGCCAAAGACCGCCAGGGCATGATCGAGGCCCGCATCAGTGAGCTGGAAAGCAAAATCGGCTTGGCGGAGGTCATCGATATCTCCAACCTGTCGGGCGACCATATTCAGTTTGGCGCCAAAGTCACCGTGGTCGATGAGAAAACGGATGAAAAGAGCACCTATCAGATCGTCGGCGCAGACGAGGCGGAAGTGAATGAGGGCCGGCTCTCAATATCCTCGCCATTGGCGCGCGCGCTGATCGGCAAGACGAGTGGTGACGCCATCGAGATCAACACCCCAAACGGCGCGCGCAACTACGAAATTCTCAACGTTAAATACAGTTAGGGTGGCGCCGGGCTTGTCGCCTGGCGCAACGTCAAGGTACCCTTCTCCGTAGGGATCAAATCAAGGAGTGGAAAAATGGCCGAGCGCTTTGGGTTG
>PTKB01000069.1 GCA_002937555.1 Alphaproteobacteria bacterium MarineAlpha10_Bin2
ATATGGCGACGGCGAAGCGCTGCAACTATCGGCGCTGCCGAGCGAAATATTTCTTAAGCAATGTTTCATCGCCACCGATTCGGACGAAGCGCTCGTAGCGCAGGTCGTGGATCGTTACGGCGACGACAATATAGTCATGTCGATCGACTATCCCCACGCCGACGGCGGCTACCCCAACGGCACCGAGGAATTCATTTCCTTGCCGGGCGTCGGGCTGGAGTCGAAAAAGAAAATCATGTGGGACAATTGCCGCCGGCTTTACGGCTTTGTCGACGCGGCTTAACGACGTGGCGGTCGCCCGCGGTTAGCTCGCCAGGCGCCGCCGCCCGCCACCGGCGCCCGGCAGGTGCGAATTCTCTTCGAACAATTCGGCGAGCTTCTCCGTCATCGTGCCGCCCAACTGCTCGGCATCGGTGATCGTCACCGCATGCTCATAGTAGCGCGTCACGTCATGGCCGATGCCAATGGCGAGAAGCTGCACCGGCGACATCATTTCGATCCATTGAATGACGGCGCGCAGATGGCGCTCGAGATAATTGCGCGGGTTGACCGAGAGGGTGCTGTCGTCGACCGGCGCGCCGTCCGATATCACCATGATGACCCGGCGCTCTTCCATCCTGCCGAGCAGCCGGTCATGCGCCCATAGCAGCGCCTCGCCGTCGATATTCTCTTTCAACAACCCCTCGCGCAGCATGAGGCCGAGGCCCTTGCGGGCGCGGCGCCAAGGCTCGTCGGCGCTCTTGTAAACGATATGACGGAGATCGTTGAGCCGGCCCGGATTGCGCGGGCGGCCTTGGCCAAGCCAGCGCTCGCGCGCCTGTCCGCCTTTCCAGGCGCGCGTGGTGAAGCCCAAGATCTCGACCTTGACGCCGCAGCGCTCCAGCGTGCGGGCGAGGATATCGGCGCACATCGTGGCGACCAGGATCGGCCGGCCGCGCATCGAGCCGGAATTGTCGATCAAGAGCGTGACCACGGTATCGCGGAAGCGCATCTCCTTTTCCTTCTTATAGGAAAGCGGATAAAGCGGTTGCGTGACGACGCGGGCGAGACGGCCCGAATCCAGCAGACCTTCTTCCAGATCGAATTCCCAGGCACGCACCTGGTGAGCCAGCAAGCGCCGCTGCAGACGGTTGGCCAAGCGCCCGATGACGCTTTGAAGCTGTGAAAGCTGTTGATCGAGTTGCTGGCGCAGGCGTCCCAACTCCTCCGCGTCGCAGAGATCCGCAGCATTGACGATTTCGTCGAATTCCGTGGTGTAGCTGGTATAGGCCGGGCCCCGTTCGCCGTCGGGTCCGTCGCCCGGCAACATGCGCCGCCGCCTGCCTTCATCCGATTCATCATCGCCGTCACCCGCCATGGCGTCGGCGTCGCTGTCGGAAGCGTCGCTCGCCTCGGCATCCTCGCCCAGTTCAGCTTCGGCGTCGGCACTGCTGTCGCCGTCCATTTGTTCGCCGCTCTGGGCTGCGCCGCTTTCGTCAGAATCCGAACTCTCGGTCGAATCGGGCGACGCCTCCGCTTCCGAATCGTCGCCTTCCTCAATGTCTTCATCCTCGATATCGAAATCCTCGATCATCTCGCGGATGAGCTTGCCGAAGGCTTCCTGGTCTTCCACTTTCTTGGCTAGATCGAACAGCAGCTTTCCCGCTTTTTCCTCGAACCAGGGGCGCCAGAGATCGGCCAGATGCTTAGCCGCCGCCGGCAGCGGCTGATCGTGCAGCCGCTCGCGCACCAGGGCGCCGATAGCGTCGGCAATCGGCGCCTCCTCGGGGCTGGAAACTTGGTCATATCCCTTAAGTCGGCTGCGTTGTTCCAGCGCCGAGCTTAGATTGGCGGCGATGCCGGCAAAACGGCGGGCGCCGAGACATTCGATACGCGCCTGCTCGACCGCCTCGAAAATGGCGCGCGCATTCTTGCCACGCGGCTGGACGCGGCGGTGCGCCTGCGGGTCGTGATAGCGCAAGCGGAGCGCAAGCGAATCCGCCGAGCCACGCACCATCTCCACATCGAGCGCATTGAGATCGCGCGCCGGGAAGGGGAGCTGGGCCTGCTCGCCGCTCAACTGCGGCGTATCGGCGTCGAAGGTGACCGTTAGTTCCTCGGCGCCTTTCCCCGCCACGGCGCGCATGGCGCAGCCGACGGCGCGTTGAAACCGCTCGACCGGATTTTCTTCTTTCGTGGTCAAGGAAGACCCGTCAACTTACCGGCGGTGCCGGCACGGCGGACTCGGGCAGCTCCTTGCCGAAGCAGCGCTGGTAATATTCCGCCACGGCGGCGCGTTCCATTTCATCGCATTTGTTGACGAATGTGACGCGGAAGGCATAGCCGAGATCTTTGAAAATCTTGGCGTTCTCGGCCCAATGAATCACTGTACGCGGCGACATCACCGTCGAGATATCGCCCGACATGAAGCCCGAACGCGTCAGATCGGCGACTTCGACCATGGCGTCGATGATCTTGCGGTCCTCTTCATTGTTGTAGTCGGGCACCTGCGAGGTGACGATCTCCACTTCCTCGTCATGCGGCAAATAATTTAGCGTGGTGACGAGGTTCCAGCGGTCCATTTGCCCCTGGTTAATCTGCTGGGTGCCGTGATAGAGGCCCGTGGTGTCGCCGAGGCCGACCGTGTTGGTGGTCGAAAAAATGCGGAAGGCAGGATGCGGAAGGATCACCCTGTTCTGATCCAAAAGCGTCATTTTGCCTTCGACTTCCAAGATACGCTGGATGACGAACATCACATCGGGCCGCCCGGCGTCATATTCGTCGAAGCAAATGGCCACCGGATTTTGCAGCGCCCAAGGCAGAATGCCCTCGCGGAACTCGGTCACCTGCATGCCGTCACGGATGACGATGGCGTCTTTGCCGACCAGATCGATGCGGCTGATATGGCTGTCCAGATTAACGCGAATGCTCGGCCAATTGAGGCGCGCCGCCACTTGCTCGAAATGGGTCGATTTGCCGGTGCCGTGATAGCCCTGGATCATGACGCGCCGATTGTGGGCGAAGCCAGCCAGCAGGCTGAGCGTGGTGTCGTAGTTAAAGCAATAGGCCGGATCAATCGTCGGGACATGCTCTTCCGGCTCGGAGAACGCCGGGACTTCCATGTCGCTGTCGATGCCGAACGTCTGGCGCACCGATATGGTGATGTCGGGAACGCGATCGCTTAATTTCGGCGTATCGCCCAACTGCTCTTGTGAGGCCATTTATTATCCCTTCCGAGGGGGGAACTCGCCGCAGTTGCGGCGCATTTCTACTGTCAGGAGACCTGATTCAAAAGATAGGTATAGGCCAGATTAATCGATTTCAACAACTCTTCCGAATTTTTGCAGCCGCCATTCATATCGGGATGGTGTTTTTTGGCTAACTCCATGTAGCGGCCACGCAATTTCGCGCGGTCGAATCCGGGTTTGAGGTCGAGCGTGGCGCAGGCACGCTCGATATCCATAGCGGCGGCGGAGCGCTTATTCCCGCGACCGTTCTTTTCGCCGTCATTTTGCCTGTCATCGCCAAACCAATCGCGTGAGAAATTGTGGAAAATATTCTCCAGATCGTCCATTTCCTCATGCAGCGGGCGCTTGCCGAAAACCGGCCAGGTCGGGCGATGGCCGGTAACGTCATCGCGTTGAAAATGTTCGATGTCGCGGCGCGACCAGCCTTCGAAAAAATTCCAGGCGCGGTTATATTCGCGCACATGATCGAGACAGAACCAGCGATAGCTGCGCAATTCGTGTGGCGCGCGCGGCGCGCGGTGCGGCGCGCCTTCTCCGCAATCGGGGTAGTCGCACATATGCTCGGCCGGCGGCTCGTGCTTTACCGGACGGGTGCGGTGGTTGCCTTCGAACACCTTCATCGAATAAGTATGCCGCTTGCTCCAGGGTGAGTAAAGGCGAGGCGTGAGCGTCTTTGGACGCGGATAAAGGGCGGTTCCGCCGGCGGAAATATTGTCAGGAAGAGGTAAAGAATGCGTGTTGCCCAGGCGATCGAAAATAAACTCAGCAAGGAGTTGACGCCGGCCAGACTCGAAATCGAAGACGATTCAGCGCGCCATCACGGCCATGCCGGCGCACGGCCCGAGGGCGAGAGTCATTTCAACGTAACGGTGGTCAGCGCCAAGTTCGAGGGGATGAGCCGTATCGAGCGCCAGCGTCTGGTTTATCGCCTGCTCGCCGAAGAAATGAAAACCGATATCCACGCCTTGGCGCTAACCACCCTGACCCCGGCCGAGGATGCCTAGCGTCTGGCGAGCTTCATCCATTCAGCAAATCAAACACTTCATCGGTCGAAAGTACGGTCGCAAATTTTCCGTATAAATTGCTGATTATAATAGATAAAATATCCTCGGCACCATGTTTCCGGCCGTCCGGTCCGGTGCTTCCATAGGCCCATACCCCGTCAGCGACGAAAAGAGTATCGAAGCCGAGATTTCCGGCCATGCGGGCTGTCGTTTCGACGCATTGATTGGCGGTGGCGCCGCAAAGAATGAGGTGCTCGAAACCGTCCCGGCGCAAATCCGCCTCCAAGCTGGTGCCGATAAAGCTGCTGTTGACATGCTTGATATAAACCGCCTCGCCCGGTGCCGGTGCGGCGAACTCCTGCACCACGGCGCCGGGCAAGCCGGCGGTAAATGGCGAGCCCTCTTGGTGCGAGTGGTGGTGGATGTGAATGGTCTTGCCGCCCGCGGTTCTAAAACGCTCGAGCAGGCGGCGGATATTGTTTTCGGCCATCGGCGTGGTGCGCGCCGCGCCCGATTCGTCACGATGGACAAAGGCCATCTGAACGTCGATCACCAGTAGCGCGGTGGTGGAATGTTCTATCGCCTCGCTCGGCACAGTCATGTCTTTCTAGCTATTCGCCGGTATACCAGGCCGGATACTGTGCCTTCACCACCGGGCCGGTGGCCGCCCAGGCATGGCAGGTGTCGAGCATCGGCGGCTTGCGGTCGCCCGTCGCCATCAATTCCTTTTCGCGCAACGAGAAGATGGTTTGAAAAGCCACCGTCGCCAGCACACTCATTAACTCGCGCAGATGGGTGCAGCCTTTGATGCCGCCAACGCGCGACTTGATCTGGCGAATCCAGCCGGGCGCAATGCGCAGGCCCACCAACGCCTGAAAATTCTCAGCGACGTTGGAACAAGGCGCGTAGGGCGTCGAATCTGAAGCCGTTTCAATGGTTTGGATGCATAAATTATCATCAAGAGTTAAGCGCACCCACATGTCGTGCACCGGCTCGCCCGGCGCCACTTTGCCGCGCCACTCGCTCTTTATTTCATAGGATTTGACATCGGTCAGGTGAGCTTCGATGTCCCACAAACCGTCTTCGCGCCGGTAGCCACGGCAATCGATTTGGCGCGTATGCAGGGATTCTCTCGGGGCTGGCGCGCTGAGCGGCATGGCGGCCTCTTATTGCGGTTGCGATGCGTGAATTGCTGGAATGTTAGAGCACTGCATATATCAACAGCGGCATCAGAATGAAAGCGAGGGCGGAAGACAGCACGACCAGGCTCGCGACCTCTTCCGGGTCGCGCTCGTAATAGGAAGCGAACAGATAGTTGAATACCGCGATCGGCATGGCGCATTGAATAATGAGAACGCCGCGTTGCATGCCTTCATACCCGAACAGTTCGGCAAACCCGAAGCCGCCGGCGGCGCCCATCCCCAAGCGCAGCAGCGAGAGCGCAAGCGTGCGGTTGAAGCGAATAACTTTCATCTTGGCGAGCGACACGCCGAGGGTAAAGGTCATCAGCGGAATGGCGAAGCCGCCGAGTAGATTGGTGGTGTTGTAAATGAATTCGGGCGGTTGGGTGTCGGTGGCGAGAAATATCGCGCCAATGGCGACGGCGTAGGGGATCGGCGCCTTGAGCAACGGTAGCGGCGTCGGATAGCCGGAGAACAGCCATTGGCCGAAGATCAACTGGGCCGAGGCCGAAACGGCGAAAAAGCCGATGCCGAGCGCCAAGCCTTCTTCTCCAAAGGCGAACAAGCAGAGTGGCAAGCCGATATTGCCGGCGTTGGGAAACGTGACCGGGGCCAAGAAAGTGCGCAGCGGCAGTCTGGCGAAAGAGAGGATGATCGCGCCAACCGCCGCGAAGGAGAGCAGCGCGACCGCGGCACTTAGCGCCATTTCGGCAATCTGGCCGGACATGCCCTCAATGCCGACCATGGTCGAGAATATCAGGCAGGGCGCGCCGATATGCCCGACCAGCCGGGTGACCATGCGGGTGTCGTAAGGCTGGTCGAAGCGTGCCCAGAGATAGCCCAGCCCGGCGCAGGCAACGACCGGAAAAATCGTGTTGAAGAGATCGAGAATCATGGCGCGGCGGGGCGCCTATTCATCGTCTCCGGAATCCTTTTGGGCGCTTAGCGGCGGAACGATGTGCACCGATGTGATGCGGTTTTTCTGCCGGCCGCGGACCTCGAGGGCAAAGCCGTCCAACTCGAAACGGTCGCCGATTTGCGGTATCTGCTGCGCCAAATGAAGCGCCAATCCGGCGATCGTCGCCGCCTCCTCGTCGGGCAGGTTCCATTCGAAGCGCCGATTGAGGTCGCGGATCGTCGTGTCGCCGGCGACGAGAACCGAGCCGTCCGAACGGGCGACCGTGTGGCGCAGCGTAATATCATGCTCGTCGACGATATCGCCGACGATTTCCTCCAAGATATCTTCCAGCGTCACCAAGCCCATGAGCGAGCCGTACTCGTCGACCACCAGTGCGAAATGGGCGCGGCGCTCGCGGAACGCGTTGAGCTGCTCGCGGAGGGTGGTGGTTTCGGGCACGAACCAGGGCGGCGTCAGCACCTTCTCGATATCCAATTTCTCGATATCGTCCCAATAGCCCTGGATGGCGCGCAACAGATCCTTGTTGTGTAGCACGCCGATGATGTTGTCGGGCTCGTCGCGCCACAGCGGAATTCTCGTGAACGGGCTCTCCACCACTTGGTCGAAAATGACGCGCACCCGCGCCGCCATATCGATCATCGCCATATTGTTGCGATGCGTCATCACTTCGCCGACCGCGACCTCGTCGAGGTCGAGAATGCCGTGCAGCATGTCATGTTCATGCTTTACCACCGCACCTTCTTCGGCCTGCAGACTGATCGCGCCGCGCAATTCCTCTTCGGCCTCTTCCTCCTTGTTGTCGGCCTCCTTATGGGCGCCGAACGGCATCAGCGAGACATAGACAATGCCGTGCACCAACAGCACGGCGGGGGTGAACAGCCACACCAGCGCGACCAGGATCGGCGCCATGGCGAGGGCGAAGCGGTCGGCGTTGCGGATGGCGTAGGTCTTGGGCAGCACCTCGGCGAAAATCAGGATTATCAGCGTCAGGCCGACGGTGGCGTAAATCACGCCGACTTCGCCGGCAACCGATATCAGCAGGCTGGTGGACAGCGCTGCGGCCAGAATGTTGACCGCATTGTTGCCTAAGAGGATCGAGCCGATGAAGCGTTCGCGCTGGCGCATCAGGCGGCCGATCATGCGGGCCCGCCGGTTGCCCTGCTTTTCAAGGTGATGCAGCCGCGCCCGCGAGGCCGCGGTAACGGCGGTCTCAGAGCCGGAAAAGAAGCCGGAGAGCAGGATCAGTACGCCGATCGCCGCGACGGTGATGATTTGTCCGGTGCTCATGAGGCGACGAGGAATTCGTCCAGGGCGGCGGCAATTTCGGCTTGCGGTACGTCGCTGGCGATGAAGGCATCGCCGATGCCGCGCGCCAGGATCAGATTTATGCGCCCGTCCGTGACTTTCTTGTCGCGCTGCATATGCTCGATCAGCGCATCGCGCCGGCGCGCCGCGGGCGGCAGTTGCGCCGCTTCGGTGGGCAGGCCATGCGCCGCCAGATGGGCCGCCATGCGCGCGCCTTCGTCTTCGCCGCAGAGACCGAGCCGGTGCGACAGGCGGAAGGCGAGCACCATGCCGATGCTGACCGCCTCGCCGTGCAACAGGGCGTCGCTATAGCCGCATTCCGCTTCGAAGGCATGGGCGAAGGTATGGCCGAGATTTAAGAGCGCGCGGCGGCCCTGTTCCTGCTCATCCTCGGCAACGATGCGCGCCTTGGCGCGGCAGCAATGGGCGATGGCGTGACGCCGCGCGGCATCGTCGCCGGCCAGGACTTCGCCGCCGTTGGCTTCGAGCCAGGCGAAGAAACTGGCATCGTCGATGAGGCCGTATTTGACCATCTCGGCATAACCGGCCGCCATTTCGCGCGGCGCCAGACTGTCGAGCGCGTCGCTGTCGGCCAGCACCAGGCGCGGCTGGTGGAAGCTGCCGATCAGGTTCTTGCCGTGGCGGCTGTTGATTCCGGTCTTGCCGCCGACCGAGGAATCGATCTGTGCCAACAGGGTGGTCGGCAGCTGGATAACATCCACACCGCGCAAGAGGACGCTCGCGGCAAATCCGACAAGGTCGCCGATCACGCCGCCGCCCAACGCAAGCAACGTCAGGCCGCGCTCCGCCCTGCCGGCGAGAAGGCGTTCGAGCAAATCCTGGAGGTTGGCGAAACTCTTGCTGCCTTCGCCGGGCGCGACAATGATGCTGTCGCACGCGATGCCGTGCCGGGCGAGCGATTGGGCGACGCGCTCCTGATAAAGCGGCGCGACATTTTCGTCGGTCACGAGGATGGTTCGCGGAATAGTGAGGAGCGGCGCGATGTGATCGCCGGCGTCCGCCAATAGGGAGCTTCCGACCACAATGTCATAGCTCCGCGCGCCAAGCGCCACCTGAACCAAATCAGAGGGTTGCGCCCGACTGTCGGGCTCCGGTTCGTTCGCGCTCACGTTATTTCTCTATATGGCCTGATTGGGGGAAGAAGCGGCATCTCCGTCCCGCGCTTCGTCTGCGGTGAGGCGCTTCAAGGCAGCTATGACTTCATTGACGGTTTCCTCATGCGGTCCGTCTTCGCTCTGTACGATGATATCCGCTTCTTCATAAATGGGATAGCGCTCTTCGATAAGTTGGCGCAAGACTTCTTCCTTATTTTCGACCTTGAGGAGCGGCCGGTTGTCGCGCCGCGAGACACGGCGCAACAGCACATCGAAATCGGCGCGCAGCCACACCGAGAAGGCGCGCGCCTTGATGCTCTTGCGGGTCTCCCCGTCCATAAAGGCGCCCCCGCCGGTCGCCAGCACATGCGGCGGCTCGGACAATAACCTGGCGATTACCCGCCGCTCGCCGTCGCGGAACGCCTCCTCGCCATGCACTTCGAAAATATCGTTGATCGGGAGCCCCGCCGCCGCCTCGATCTCGGCGTCGGCATCGACGAATTTCATGCCGATTCGCGCCGCCAGACGCCGGCCGATGGCGCTCTTGCCCGAACCCATCAGCCCGACCAGAACGATCGAGCGGTCAAGCGCTTTCTCGCCGAGTGCCGCGTTCATATCCGCGTCAGCCTAATATTGTGTATGAAATGCCCCCGCGGGCACGCCGATCCTTGTCGCAAATGTTGCTGCGGTACGGGGCGGTCATTAAACTGCCTTAAAATTGCCATTAACCAATTGACCGTCGCAAAATAGCCATTTTTCGGCTGTAGCACAAACTGGAGCGTGAACGGCGCCCCGGCGAATTTCGACGGCGTGAACGGCGAGCTGTATGGGATTTTATACGCGATTCATATTGTTGCTGGTGGTTTTGGCGATTGGCGGGGGATTCGCTTTTCTACTGACCTGGGATATTCCGCCGCCGACCGGCCCGATCGAAAAGGTTGTGCCCGATGCGCGATTTGAAAAATAGCCGCGCGGCCCTATGCGCCGCAGTCTTCTTGACCGCCGTCGCGAGCCCGTCACTGGCGCAGACGGTGGATTCGGATGCGCCCATCCGCTTGGTGCCGCTCGAGGAAATCGCCGCGCCGGAAGAAACCGCGCCGCCGCCTGACCTGGATGACGCGCCGCTTCTCCTCGATGTCGAGGACCTCGCGGCGCCAGGCGAAACCCCTGAAGACGACGGCGCCCGCGTCGAGGTCGGCGCGTTGGGCGAGATCAATGCCGACGATGTCGGATTGCTGAGCCAACAATCGGGCGGTTTCCCCGATTCGCTATGGCTCGGGACTCGGCGCGATATGGTCATGCTCCTGCTGCCGCGTCTGCCGGTCGAGGCGCGTTCTCCGGCGATGCGTTCGGCGGCGTTGAAATTGCTGCTCTCGCCGGGCAAGGCGCCGCGCGGCGACGCGGCGGAACGGGGCGAGTTGCTTCGCCTACGCGCCGAAATCCTCGCCCGCATGGGCGAATATGACGTCGCCATCGCCCTCTTGAAGGCGGCGCCGAGCGGCGATTTCGAAGAACAGCGCGCGCGTTACGACAATGACCGCATGTTCCTCAGGCTGGATTTCGATGGCGCTTGCGAGCAGGCGCGCGCGCGTATCGATCTCTCGGCCGACACCTATTGGCAGCGCGCTTTGATCTTTTGCCAAAGCAAAGACCAGGAAATCGAGGCCGCAAATCTCGGACTGGATTTGCTGCGTGAAAGCGGATACGCGCCAGATGCCGGCTTCGTCACTCTAATCCACGCCATGAACGGCTACGGCGAAGCGGCGCTCGATTCACTGCCCAACCCAACACCGATGCTGGTTTCGATGCTACGCGTGTTGGGCGTACAAACCCCGTTGAACGCCCTGGATGTCGCCAATCCCGCGCTGCTGCGCCTCATTGCCGGCGCCGCCGACAGCGACATCGAGCTGCGCTTATTGGCAGCCGAACAGGCGGAGGCCGTCGGCGCCTTGGCGCCCCGGGCGCG
>PTKB01000007.1 GCA_002937555.1 Alphaproteobacteria bacterium MarineAlpha10_Bin2
CTCATCCTCACCGAAGGGCTCGATAATGAGCGGGCGAGCAAACCGGGATGGATTCTTCGGGACGGCGCGGCGGCGGCGCGGCTGGAATATAAGCGCGCGGCCAGATTCCGCCCGACCGGCGCGGCGCGGCTGCCGGGCGGCGACATATTGGTGCTGGAGCGGCGCTATACCCTGATTGGCGGCGTCGCCGCGCTGTTGCGCCGCCTGCCCCAGGAAAGCATCCGGCGCGGCGCGCGCCTCGACGGGGCGGAAATCGCGCGCCTTCAGCCGCCGCTTAACGTCGACAATATGGAAGGGATTGCGGTGCGGCGCGACGGCGCCGGCGGCACGCTGATTTACCTGCTATCGGACGATAACTATTCCGTCCTACAGCGCACTTTGCTGCTCATGTTCGAGCTTCGTGCCAACTAGGTTTCGAACAAGCGGTCGCCGGCATCGCCGAGACCGGGCACGATATAGGCCTTCTCGTTCAGTTTTTCATCGAGCGCCGCGGCCCAGACTTCGACCGTCGGATGCGCCTCGTTGAAAGCGCGCATGCCTTCCGGCGCCGCGACCATGGCCATGAAGCGCACCTTGCTGTCCGGCACGCCGTATTTGTTGAGCACATCGACGGCATAGCTGGCGGAATATCCGGTCGCCAGCATGGGATCGACGAGGATGAACAGGCGATCCTTGTTCTCCGGCAGACGGACATAATATTCGACCGGCCGCTTGGTCTCGGGGTCGCGGAACAGGCCGATATGGCCGATCGGCGCGGTTGGGATCAGCTGCGACAAGCCCTCCGCCATGCCGAGGCCGGCGCGCAGCACCGGCACGATGGCCGGCTTGGTGCTGGCCAGAATGGGCGCCTCCATCTCGGTGATCGGTGTGGTGATCTTCTTGCTCGTCATGTCGAGAACGCGGGTGATCTCGTAACCGATCAAGAGCGCCATCTCGCGCAAGAGGGCGCGAAAATCAACGCTGGTTGTGGTCTCGTCGCGCAGATGGCTGAGCTTGTGCAGCACCAGAGGGTGATCGACGATATGGAGATTGGGGAATTCATTCGCGGCGCTCATGTCCAATCTCCTATACGTCCAAGCCAGATGGGCCGGACTATAGGTCGCGCCCGCAGTCGCGCCAATTGGAATTGGCGCCGCTTAACAATATTCTTCTAGCTGTTGGCGGCGCGGGCGCGGGCGATTTTCCGTTTCACCCGCTGCGCTTCCAGGGAGAGGCGCGAATTCGGCGTATTGAGGAGGTAGGAATCGAGGCCGCCCTGGCGCTCCACCGTGCGAATTGCGGACGTCGTCACACGAAAACGGACGCTCTTGCCCAAGGCGTCGCTGAGCAGCGTTTTCGACTGCAAATTCGGCAGGAAACGCCGCCTGGTTTTATTGTGGGCGTGTGAGACATTGTTGCCTGTCTGCACGCCTTTGCCGGTGAGTTCGCAACGCCGCGACATGAGGTCTGCTCCGCGTGAAATAGCTGGCCGTGGGGAGGCGCCTATTTAGGCCCGATCATGGCGCGCGTCAAGCCCGATGCGCGGATCTGCGGAACGCCGCCAAGATGCCCGACGCGGCGGCCGCCGGCGTTTTCCGCCCCGATGCCACATCCGTCTGCAAACGCTCCGAGAGCGCGGCCATGCCGGGCTCGCCGCGCAAAGCGCTCATGACACGCTCCTCGACCTCGCGCCACATCCAGGTCGTTGCCTGTTGTGCCCGTTTGCGCTCCAAATCGCCCTTCTCATCGAGGGCGCCGCGATAGGCTTCGATGGCTTGCCAAACATCGTCCATGCCGCGCTCTTGCGCCGCCGAGCAAGAGAGAACACGGGGCCTGGGGCCGCCGCCGCCGCCGCGGATCAAGGCCAGGGCGGAGCGGTAATCGGCCTCCGTGCGGCGCGCCAGATCGGTCAAATCGCCGTCTGCTTTGGTGACGATAATGAGGTCTGCAAGCTCCATGACGCCGCGCTTAATGCCTTGCAAATCGTCGCCGCCGCCGGGTTGTACCAGGAGCGCAAACAGATCCACCAAATCGGCCACGGCGGCTTCTGACTGGCCGACGCCGACGGTCTCGATCAATACCACGTCGAAGCCGGCCGCTTCGCAGGCCAACATTGCTTCGCGGGTGCGATGCGCGACGCCGCCGAGCGCGCCGGCCGCCGGCGACGGGCGGATAAACACGCCCGCCTCGCGTGCCAAACGCTCCATACGGGTCTTGTCGCCGAGGATCGAACCGCCACTGAGCGCGCTCGACGGATCGACGGCAAGCACGGCCAGTTGCTTGCCGATGCCAGTCAAATAGAGCCCGAACGCCTCGATAAAGGTCGATTTTCCGACCCCCGGCGGGCCTGAAATGCCGATCCGCACCGCCTTCCCGGTATGCGGCAGCAATTCTTCGAGCAGCTCCTGGGCCAAAGCCTTGTGATCTTCGCGCGCGGATTCGATCAGGGTAATGGCGCGCGCCAGCGCGCGCCGGTCGCCGGACCGGATATCTTCGGCGCTCGGACGATCGGCGCCCTCGGCCAGGGGAGGATCGGTCACCACCAATTCGAAACCCGCTTTTTGCCTTGCGCCCCACACCGGCACGCGCGACAAACCTTCCATGACGAGCGCCGAAAAACAAATCCTATCCCGGTTGAAGGATCTTGGCCGGCCCGACGCGCTTGCCAGCATGGCGCATTTCGCTATCGATACCGAAAACGCATTTGGCGTCGCAGTTCCCGAATTGCGCCGCGTGGCCAAGGAACTTGGGCAAGATCATCCTCTTGCCCTCGCCTTGTGGCGTTCGGGCGTGCATGACGCGCGTCTCCTCGCCTCGATGATCGCCGCACCGGCGGAGACGGACCGGGGTCTGGCGGATGCCTGGGCTGGGGACTTTCGCTCTTGGGATTTATGCGACCAATGTTGCACGAACCTGTTCCGGAAAACCGATTTCGCCCGTGATTTGGTAAGCGATTGGCGGAACCGCGAGGAGGAATTCGTCAAACGGGGAGCGTTCGCCATGATTGCGGTGCTGGCGGTCCATGATAAAGCGGCGACGGATGACGTCTTTGCAGCCTGGCTGCCGGTCATCGAGGAAGGCGCCTCGGATCCGCGCAATTTCGTCAAGAAAGCGGTGAACTGGGCGCTCCGGCAAATCGGCAAGCGCAATGCCAACCTCAACCGCCTGGCTAAGGATTGCGCGAAGCGTATCGCCGACGAAGGCTCGAAACCGGCCCATTGGATCGCCGCCAATGCGCTTCGCGAACTCGAAAGCGAGGCGGTGCAAACCCGTATCAACAGAATGGGTTAATGCCGTTTTTTTGAGAGGAAATTTCTGGCCAAACAGGCTATAAACCGGCTGTACACCACGCGCCAATCAGGAATCGCCATGCTGATCGACCCGTTTGAACGTCATGTCACCTATCTGAGGGTGTCGGTCACCGACCGCTGCGACTTCCGTTGCGTTTATTGCATGTCGGAGCACATGTCTTTTCTGCCCAAGGCGGAACTGTTGAGCCTGGAGGAACTGGACCGCCTGTGCGGTGCGTTCATCACGCTCGGCGTGAATAAGCTTCGTATCAGCGGCGGCGAGCCGCTTGTCCGGCGTGGCATCATGACCCTTTTCCATAGCCTTGGCCGCCATCTTGAAACCGGCGCTTTAGAAGAACTCACGCTCACCACAAACGGCAGCCAATTGGAGCGCTACGCCGAAGAACTCGTGGCCTGCGGTGTGCGGCGGATCAATGTGTCGCTCGACAGCCTGGACGAAGAGAAATTCGTCGCCATTACGCGCTGGGGCAAATTCGGCAAGGTCATGGCGGGGATCGAAGCGGCGCGCGCCGCCGGACTCAGGGTTAAGATCAACACCGTCGCGCTAAAAGGCGTGAATGACGTCGAAATCGAAAATCTGGTGCGCTGGTGCGGCGAAAAAGACATGGATTTGACTTTTATCGAAACCATGCCGATGGGCGAAATCGACGGCGACAGAAGCGCGCAATATTTGCCGCTCACTCAGGTCCGCGCACAAATTAAAAAATCATGGACGCTGGACCATAGCGACCATGACTCAGGCGGCCCGGCGCGCTATGTCACGTTGCGCGAAACCGGCCAGCGGGTCGGCTTCATCACGCCGCTCACTCACAATTTTTGCGAATCCTGCAATCGCGTCCGCTTGACTTGTACCGGCACGCTGTTCATGTGCCTCGGTCAGGACGATGCGGCTGACCTGCGGGCGCCGTTGCGTGCCAGCGAAGACGACGCGGCCGTGATTGCCGCCATCCAAGAAGCCATTTCACGCAAGCCCAAGGGCCATGATTTTATTATCGACCGTGCACACAAGGCGCCCGCGGTCGCGCGCCATATGAGTGTCACCGGCGGCTAAATTTTTTCTTCCAGGGCCCTGACTTTTTCAAAAAGCGTCTCTCGCGCAAGCGCAAAAGTGGCATGGCTGAAGCCGGTGCCTTGACTATACTGAGCAGGGGCGCGGAAAGAGACTGCTCGGGGGAGGAAATATTAGATGAAATTTGAACGCTTTGCCGTTGTTGCCTCCCGCTCGCCCAATGCGCAAAAGGCGTTGGAGGAAATCACATCGCGCTACAAATTGTACGATCCGGAAGACGCGGAAGTGATCGTCGCCCTCGGCGGCGACGGCTTCATGCTGGAAACGCAGCATCGCTTTCTCAGTCACGGCAAGCCGATTTACGGCATGAACAGAGGAACGGTCGGGTTCCTGATGAACGAATTCAAGGCGGATGGATTAGCCGAGCGCCTCGAATTAGCCCACCGCTCGGAATTGCACCCCCTGCGCATGACGGCCGAGAACAACTACGGCGTCGTACAGGAAGCGCTCGCCATCAATGAAGTGTCACTGCTGCGCCAAACGCGCCAAGCCGCTAAGATTCGTGTCAAAGTGGACGGCATCGAGCGCGTTCCGGAGCTCATTTGCGATGGCGTGCTGGTCGCCAGTCCGGCCGGCAGCACCGCCTATAACCTATCCGCGCACGGCCCGATAATTCCGCTGGGATCGAACATTCTCGCCTTAACACCGATCAGCGCATTTCGCCCGAGACGCTGGCGCGGCGCGCTGTTGCCGAACGAGGCCGAAGTCGGCTTTGAAATAATCGAGGAGCAAAAAAGGCCAGTCAGTGCGGTTGCCGATTACACCGAAGTGCGCGATGTCGCCTCGGTGACCGTTGCCGTCGATCCGAGTGTGACGATACATCTGCTGTTCGATCCGGAGCACAATCTGGAAGAGCGCATCCTCAACGAACAGTTCACACCCTGAAGAGGGAACCGACAAACTGATCCAGATTCCCGATATTGCGCAGCATGAATCCGGCAACACAGATGTTCCCTATGTGACGACCCTGGAAGGCGCAAAGCCGGGTCCCACCGCCATGGTAAGCGCGCTCATTCATGGCAACGAATTATGCGGCGCCATCGCACTCGACAGGCTCCTCAGCACTAAATTCTCACCGGATCGGGGCCGCCTCATTGTGGCGTTCGCCAATGTCGCCGCGTTCTCGCGGTTTGATGCCGCACACCCCTATGCGTCGCGATTCATCGACGAAGACATGAACCGGTTATGGTCTCGCGAGACATTGAATGGCACGCGCAAAAGCACTGAACTCGCACGCGCGCGCGAACTGCGCCAGTTCGCCGAATCGGCGGATTTTCTTCTCGATATTCATTCCACATCGCTCCCGGCGCCGGCCATGCTGCTATGTGGCAGCCGCGAGAAAGGACGGATTCTGGCGGCCAAGATGGGGTATCCCTTTCATGTCGTGGCCGACATTGGCCACACATCCGGTGTCAGGCTGCGCGACTTTGGTGCGTTCAATAACGGCGCAAGCGCCAAATCTTCCGTGCTTGTCGAATGTGGCCAACATTTCGATAAAAACAGCCCCACCGTCGCACTGAAATCGATTGTCGCATTTCTCAAGGCGTGCGGCATGCTCGACGATACACCCGAGCAATTTCCCGCCCTGCCGAGGCGGCGTGGTCAGAAATTTATCGAAGTCAGTCACGCCATTACGATTCGCTCCGACGGCTTTGCTTTCAGCCGTGAATTTCGGTGCTTTGAAACAATTGCCAAAGCGGGTACGCGATTTGCGCAGGATGGTACGCGTGAAATTGTAACGCCGTATGACGATTGTGTACTCGTGATGCCGGCCCGGCAGCCATTGAGGGGTCAAACGGCTGTTCGTCTTGGCCGGTACGTGGCGGGCGGCAAAGATTGAATAGAGAGACGCCCTCTCGTTCTTCCGACACGATACCCGCGCCGCCGCCGGCGCTCGGTATTTCGGGTGGTACCGCCATTAAATTTATTTTTGCGCTGGCTCTCGGCGCCATCGGTGGCGCTGTTTTCTATATGTTGCAACTACCGCTTCCCTGGCTGTTGGGCGCCATGTCATTCGTGACGATTGCCGCTATTGCAGGCGCGCCGCTTGCCTCCTGGGCGCGTTTTCGAAATGGCATGGTTGCGGTATTGGGCGTGTTGCTGGGCTCGCAGTTCAATGCGGAGATATTCGCCCGTGTCGCGGATTGGTATGTCGGCCTTGCCGGCGTGGCGCTATCCGGCGGATTAATGGTGGCGCTATGTACGCTCTATTACCGAAAGATCGGCGGGTACGACCGCACATCGGCCTATTTTTCCGCGATCCCCGGCGGCTTGAGCGAAATGATGGTGCTCGGCGAGGCGATGGGAGGGGATGCCCGGAAAATTTCCCTGTCTCACGGCGTGCGCATCCTCACGGCAGTGTTTCTCATCGCGTTTTATTTTCGCCTGTTCGAAGGCTATCAGCCGACTGGCCTGGTCGGCGAAGAGGTCTCGGCGATCGGCTGGCATGACGGTTTGATACTGGCCGCCTGCGCCATCGTCGGATGGCCCGGCGCCCGCCTTCTTCGTATCCCGGCGGGACAACTCGTCGGGCCGCTTGCCCTCAGCGCCGCCGCGCATTTGACCGGTCTGGTCAGCGCCATGCCGCCGGGCGAGTTCGTCGCGGTGGCTCAGGTCGCGCTCGGTGCCGCCATCGGAGCACGCTTTGTCGGCGCCCGAATCACCGAAATATGGCGCGTCATCGCGGTTTCAATGGGGGCGGCGCTCATCATGGTGGCCATTGCCGCGATATTTGCCCTGGGTTTGGGTGAACTCTCGGGCTCGTCCAAAACGGCGCTATTCCTCGCACTGGCGCCGGGCGGCCTGGCCGAGATGAGCATTATCGCGCTTTCGTTCGGCACCGCGGCGGCGTTCGTATCCACGCACCACATCGTCCGCATAATCTTGTTGGTCGTGATCGCGCCGGCGCTGTTTCGAATTCTGTTTGTGGAATCGCCGCCCGGCGCTAAAGGCCGCTGAACGACAAGCCGCGATAGATGACGTCGGTCACGCTGTTGCCGAGCGCTTCCAATTCGGCGGCCGAGCCGATCGAGCCCTTGAGTTGGCCATCGACGATAAGGGTGGCCAAGCCGTGGAAGGTCGACCACGCCGAAATAAAGAGACGTTGCGGGTCCGTATCGCCGCCCTCCAATCCCGGGCGCTGACAATTGGCGATCGAATCGGCAATGATCTGAGACGCCCGGTCCGCCGCTTCCTTGAGGCTCGAATGCTCGCTCTTGTCGGACACTTCCGGGCCGAACATGACGCGAAAATGCGACGGATTGCTGGCGGCAAAATGAATGTAGGCGAATCCGATAGCGCGAAATTCCGCCAGCGCGAGCCCGCGCGTCTCTTCGCTTGCCGCCCGCATTTTATTCTCGAGAGCGCGAAATCCCTCTTCGGCTACGGCGGCGAGAAGGCCTTCCTTGCTGGCAAAGTGGCGATAGGGCGCGGCCGGGGAGACGCCGGCCAAACGCGCCACCGCGCGTAGCGAGACGCCCCGGGGTCCTTTCTTTTCCACCATTGCCAGCGACGAATCGAGCAAAGCTCGGCGCAAATTGCCATGATGGTAGGCGCCCTTTTTGGAAGATTTCCGTTTCGCGCTTCCCGACGGTTTATCGGAGGCTGCCATATTTTTCCCGTCTCAGTTCATTATTTCAATTTCGCATCCGAGCCCGGATGCCGTGCCGAAACAATTTTATCATTTCTACAAACGGAATATTAACTCAGGTGGCGCAAAATGTGCCCAGTAAATTAACGCTGTTAACGCTTAAAGCAACTTGTGGAGCAAGGTATGCCGCCACGCCGCCGCCTTCTATCCAAATTTGCGCTTGTCCTCGCCGGTGTTTTCTTGATTGCCGCCGGCGCGCGCGGACACGCTTGTCGTTACGGTGCGGGATATCCGCAGCAGCGAGGGCGACATTCGAATCGCGCTTTACAATTCCGCGGATAATTTTCTCGTCGATGGGCGGACCGCAGCGACGCAATCGCTGTCAGCGCAGGAAGGCGCGGTGACGTTCGTGTTTGCCAATTTGCGGCCGGGAATTTACGCCGCAGCCGCGTTTCACGATGAAAACCGGAGCGGCGATTTCGACACCAATTTTATCGGCTTGCCGCGCGAAGGCTATGGCTTCTCGAATGGCGCGCGGGCGCTGCTCGGCCCGCCGGCTTTCGAAGACGCTTCGGTCGAGCTCGTCCGCAGCAGCGCTGAAACAGACCTGCCGATGAATTACTGACAGGTTGTATTGCCTACTGGCCAAGTCCAATCCACTAATTATCTTGACTTGACGCGACAATATACCAAATTTGTTTGCGTATTTCAGTAAAATGGTCGGATTTACGCGTAATGGTAGAAAATAATAGTTCCGAATCACTTGTAGCCCTCACCGGTTCCATTGTCGCAGCCTATGTTTCCAACAACAGAATCTCGATCGCCGAATTGCCGGACCTCATTCGAAGCGTCCATGACAGCTTCAGGCGCGCCGGCCAAGGCGCTGCTCACAGATTCGGCGAAGGCAGCATCAAGCCGGCGATATCGATCAAGAAATCGATCACGCCCGACTATCTGATCTGCATGGAAGACGGCGTTAAGCTGAAAATGCTGAAACGTCACCTGCGCACTCATTATGGGCTCACCCCGCAGCAATACCGGGAAAAATGGGGCCTGCCGTCCGACTATCCCATGGTCGCGCCGAATTACGCCGAAAAACGCAGCCAGCTGGCTAAGGAAATCGGTTTGGGCGCGAAGCGCGGCAGCGCCACAGGTGCCGGGCGCAAGACCAAGACCACCCCTTAGTCGAGCATCTCCAGGAGATCCTGCGATAGCGGCCCGTGCCGCCATTCGTTACCACGGTCTTTGAAATAGGCCGCGATCGCGCGTTGGGTTTTCGCCCCGGCGACGCCATCGATGACTCCGAGTTCGTAGCCCAAATTCGCGAGACGGCGCTGGATTGTCATGATGTCGGCTTCGGACAAGGTCATATAGGGCCGGTCGCCCGATTCGGTCCGCGTCGCCGCCATTTCCTCGGGCACGGCACGCCAGGCATCGGCGCGCCGTGCGGCCGAAGATTTTTCGTCTATTGTCAGCACCGCGGCGAGTTTTTCGGCGGCCGCGGATGCGCTCTCGGCAATCGCAGCATCTTCCGCCCGCGACGCGACACTGAGCCAAAAGAGGGTTTCCACCAAATCCCGCGGCACGCCGCGTCCGATCTGATGGGCCACGGCGAGATTGAATTGCGCGGCGCCCAAGCCCTGCGCCGCGGCGCGCTTGTACCAGGCGGCCGCTTCGGCGCTGTTGAACAATCCGCTCGCGGCATTGTCGTAAAGAACGGCGAGATTGAATTGCGCCATCATGTCGCCGGCTTCGGCTAAAATCCGCCACTGTTCGGCGGCGGCGGCGAAGTCTCCGGCGGCATAGGCGCGCGCGCCGCGATTTAGATCGGCGGCCGCGGCCGGGGCAAACCAAACGCTTCCCGCGACAATCGCGAACGCGGCCAAGATGGTGGAAAAGGCGGGAATCTTCTTGTTCACAGCACTCCCTTCTTCGTTTCTTAAGTTGCTAGGGTAGGATCAAACAGATGGCGAGAAAAGCAAACCTCGGCAGTGTGCGGGCGCGGGCCGCGCCGGATAGAACAAAAGGCGCGCTCAGCTTGGCGATGAGACGGTGGCTGAGGCTCTCCGTCTTGTGCCTGGTGATCTTTCTTGCCGCCATCCCGAACGCCCGGTTCGCTTTCGCCGAGTCGCCCGAGAGCGCTGCGAATCTGCTGGCGCGCGTGAACCAAACACGCGCAGAAGCGGGATTTTCGCCCCTCCAACTGAACGCAAAGCTTGGCCGTGCCGCCGCCGCCCAGGCCCGCCATTTGGCCGAGTCCGCCCGCTTGAGCCATCTCGGGCCGAACGATGAGACTCTCGGTGAGCGCTTGCAATCGGCGGAGTACGACTATGCGGAAACGGCCGAGAACCTCGCTTGGGGTTCCGCCGACCCGGTGCGCATCGTCAGCCTCTGGCAAGCAAGCCCCGGCCACCGTCGAAACATGTTGAACCCGGCCTATAGCGAGGCCGGTATCGGCCATGTCACGATGCACGATATCGACTATTGGACATTGATACTCGCCCACCCGCGCTAGAGTCCTTACTCCCGGCCTATGAAGAGGTGGTAAAGAAGCTATGGTGGGAGTTTAGGGAGTGGACGTATGTGGCGCGTAGGGGTCGATGTCGGTGGCACGTTTACCGATTTATTCGGCTGGCATCAAAAGACGAATGAATCGATATCGGCGAAGGTTCTGACGACCCGGCCCGACCGCTCGCTCGGCGTCATTCAGGCGATCAAGCAGGCGGGGCTGAATTTCGCACAGATCTCGCATTTGCTGCACGGCACCACGACCGCGACCAATGCGCTGATCGAGCGCGATTATCCCGCCGCGGCGTTTGTCACGACCGAAGGCTTTCGCGACACCATCGAGATCGGGCGGCAACACCGTCAATATCTGTACGACCCCTATCAAGCCAAGCCGACACCTATCATCGCGCGGCGCAACCGCTTTGTCGTTGCGGAACGGATGTCCGCCAGCGGCACGGTTCGCCGCCCGCTCGACGAGACCGCCGCCGTCGAGATCGCGCAACAGATCGCCGCGCGCGATTTTCCGGCAGTCGGCATCGGATTTATCAACGCCTACGCCAATGCGGATCACGAGAATCGCATGCGCGAGATCGTATTGGCGCACAACCCGGACACCCATGTCGTGATCTCGGCCGAGACGCGGCCGGTGTTTCGCGAACATGCACGGTTCACGACGACGGCAATCCGCGCCGCGCTCATGCCGGTGATGACGGGTTACTTCGACCGGCTAGCGGCGGCGCTCGGAGATGAGGGGTTTCGCGGTTCGCTGTTGATCCTGAAGAGCAATGGCGGCGTGATGGGGACCGAACTCGCCAAGCAACGGCCGGAAGAGTTGATCGAATCAGGCCCGGCCGGCGGCGTAGCCTATGCCGCCTATCTGACCCACGCGACGCATATCGAAAACATCATCCACACCGATGTCGGCGGCACCAGTTTCGACGCTTCGATCGTCGAGAGCGGGCACGGCCTAATCACGCGGAACTATGAGCTTGAATGGGAAGTGCCCATCAGCGTCCCGATGCTCGACATCAGGAGTGTCGGCGCCGGTGGCGGCTCGATCGCCTGGGTCGACAAGGGCAACTCGCTCCGTGTGGGGCCGAAAAGCGCCGGCTCGGACCCGGGCCCGGCATGCTACCGCCGCGGCGGCACCGAGCCGACCGTGACTGATGCCAACCTCATTCTTGGCCGCCTGCATCCATCGCTGGGCGGTAAATTCACGCTCGAGACGGAGGCCGCCGAGCGCGCTATAGACGGCGTCGCACGCGCCATCGGCTTGTCCAGGATCGAGACGGCGGAAGGCATTATCCGCATCTCCTGTGAAGCGATGGCGCAAGCCGTCAAGGGCGTGGTGGTCGACCGGGCGAGAGACCCGCGCGACTATGTGCTGGCAAGCTTTGGCGGCGCCGGCCCGATGCACGCCTGTTTCGTCGCCCAAGCCATGAACGTGCCGACGGTCCTGGTGCCGGCGCATGCCGGGGTCGCATCGGCATTCGGCGCGATCGCCATGAACCTGCGTCACGATCTGGAGAGTTTCCTTTACGCGGCGTTGGATTCGATCGATACCGGACAGCTCAACGCCAGCTATGACGCGTTGGAGGCCCGGGGGCGGGCGCTGCTTGCCGCGGACGGCATCGCCGAGGCGGAGATGGTGCTCACGCGAACGGCACAGATGCGCTACGAGGGCCAAACCTTCGAGGTCGAATGCGATATTCCCTCCCAGCGCATCGAGGCGCAGGACCTCCCCGGCATCGCTGAAGCCTTTCATGCGGCGCATGAGAAGGATTATGGCGTTCATTCCGAGGACTTTCCGATCGTCTTCGTGGCGCTCGGCGTGACGGCGATCGGCCGCTATGCCGACCCGCCGATCTTTCACCCCGCCGCGGGCGGGCGGCCTGGAGAAGCGAGCACACGCTCCGTTTATTTTGATGGCCAGTGGATCGACACACCGGTCTTCTCGGCGGATGATTTGGTCGCGGGCACGACGGTACCCGGCCCCAGTATCGTAGAGTATGCTGATGCCTGCGCAGTCCTCCCGCCGGGCTGCGGCGGCAAGATCGACGAGATGGGAAACCTGACAATAAATGTCGGCGACTAGCCGACGAGGAGAGATTAATGGCCACAAATCCAGCGATCGCGATGCCCGGCCAAGCGGCAGAGGAGCTCGATCCGATCACCTTCGAGGTTCTTCGCAACGCCTTCGAATATACCTGTGGGCGGATGACAACGATTCTCCAGCGCACGTCCTTCTCTCCCATTCTTTCCGACATGCTCGACTTTTCCAATGCCATCTACGACAGCCAGGTTCGTTTGCTGGGTCAGTCGGGCAACCCGGTTCATCTGGCGGCGATGCAATACAGCGCCGACGCTTCATTGGCGAAATTCCCGATTGCCGAGATGCGGCCGGGCGATGTGATCGTGCTGAACGACCCGTTCCAGGGCGGCACGCATATAAATGACATTACCTTCACGATGCCGATCTTCCTCGATGACACGCTGCTCGGCTTCGCGGTGAGCCGCGGTCATTGGATGGACCTCGGCGGCGGCGCCGCCGGCGGGCAATCCTTCGGCACCCATGTTGCCGGCGAAGGGTTGCGACTGCCGCCAACGAAGCTCTACGAGAATTACAATATCCGCGAAGAAATCCTCGACATCATCGTCAGCAACACCCGCACGCCGCACTTCGTGCGCGGCGACCTTCAGGGCCATCTCGGCGCGCTCAAGGCGGCCGAGGCGGAACTTCAGCGCCTGGCGCTGCGCTACGGCATCGGCACGCTTGAAGCGGGAATGCGCAAGGTGATCGATTACACCGAGAAGATCGTGCGCGCCGCCATCGAAGAGATCCCGGACGGCACTTATGTGGGCGAAGACTACGCCGATACCGACGGATTTTCCGATGCGCCGGTGCCAATCAAGGTGACTCTGACGATTTCCGGCTCCAACATCATTATCGATTTCGCCGGCTCCGCGCCGATCACAAAAGGAGCGATCAACTCGCCGATGGCGAACACCGCCTCGGCCGCGTTTTATTCGCTGCAGTTTTTCCTCGCCCCGCATGCGCCTTCGAATTACGGCATGATGGTGCCGCTGGAGCTGAAGCTGCCCGACGATTGTTGGCTAAACGCGAAATGGCCAGCACCGGTCATCGGCTGCACGACGCTGACTTCATCCAAGATCACCAGCGCGATCTGGCAAGCCCTGGCCAAGGCGATCCCCGAGCGCATTACCGGCTCGACGTTCGCCGAGTGCAACTGGTTCGTCGCAGCAACCCGGGACCGGGAAGGCAACACCGATGTCTTTTCCGACCTGCCTGCCGGAGGATGGGGCGGCACGCCGTATGGCGATGGCATGAGCGTCACCATGGATCCGCTCGGCAACTGTATGAATATGCCGGCGGAGACGGCAGAGCTGTTGTTCCCGATCGAATATGAATGCTTTGAACTGCGCCAGGATTCGGCCGGTCCGGGAAAGTTCCGCGGCGGCCTCGGCGCCGTTTTCAGAGTCCGCTTCCTGTGCGATGCCGAGCTCAGCATGGAGACCGCGCGAACCCGCGAAGGCACTCCGGGCGCGAACGGCGGCGGCCGCAGCGCGGTGCAGCGTTCGCTAAAGCTTGGCAGTGACGGCACGCGTACCGTGATCGGCGGTCTCACGGAAAACGGCGAATGGGTGAGCCCGCTGCTTGCCGCGCATCCCTTCGGCTATGACGAGCAGTTTATGTTTGAAAGCACCGGCGGCGGCGGATGGGGTTCGCCGCACGAACGGCCGGCCGAGATGGTTCTCGAAGATGTTCTCGAGGAATATGTTTCGATCGAAGCTGCCCGGACGCAGTATGGCGTCGTCATCGATCCCGTCATGATGACCATCGATCAGGAGGCGACGCGGAAGGCCAGAAACGGCGCAGAGGCGAAGACGTCACGTACATAATTCATGCCGGCACGAGGGTGGCGCAATTAAATCGCGCCGCAGGCGACAAACTGCGAGAGAGGCAATGCTCACCGACGAGATGATAAAACTGATCCGCGACCATAGCGCCGGCATGGTCGCCTCGATCAATGACGATGGCACGCCATCCGTATCGCCGAAAGCGACGTTCGTTGTGCTCGACAGTTCGTCGATTGCGTTCGGAAACATCCGCTCTCCCGGCACTCTCGCCAACATCCGCAAACGTCCGGCCGTCGAGGTTTGCTTTATCGACGTCGTGCTGCGCAAAGCCGTCCGGGTAACGGGCAGCGCCGCGATCCACATGAAAGCAGAAGCCGACGCGCGTCTTTTAGCGGCGTTCGAAGCGACGTGGTCGGCTTACCTGGCGCATATGTCGGCATTCGTGAAGATAGACATCAGGGACGCCGAGCTCATCCTGTCTCCGGCCTACGATCTCGGGTTTTCACAAGAGGACCTGCAGCGGACCAATCTTGAGAAGCTGAATGCGCTGTGAGGGTTGATTCTCGGCTGCGGCCTTCGCCGAGACCGGATCGGAAGTAAAGGGCCGCTATTTGCTGGTCATCACCCAGACGCCGTCCCACTCGCCTTTCGGCGGATTCTTCTTCATGAAAGCGCAGCGTTCGATATAGGTTTCGCAAAGTTTGTCGGTAGGATTAAGCGCCAGAGCATCCTTGAACACCTTCACCGCTTGGTCCCATTTGGCGGTGCGGTAGAGATCGATTCCGCCGCGGAACTGGTTGAGCGCTTCCATTATGTTGGGGAAGGTTTCCTCGGTGTGGTAATCGAGAATTTCATACACGCCAACCGGCTCGGTCTTGCCTTTCACCACGACCTTGTCGATATCCCGGGTGCGAAAGGTGCCGCGCAGCTTGGCGATGGTGAATTCGCTGACCAAGATGTGGGCGCTGTATTGCTTGCAGGCGCTTTCCAGCCGGGCCGACAGATTTACGCCGTCGCCGATCACCGTATAGTCCATGCGCTTGGGCGAGCCGATATTTCCCGAGACGACCAGCCCGGTATTGACGCCAATTCCCATATCCACCGGGGACTTGTCCTTGGCGATGCGGGCGGCGTTGAAGACGTTCAACTCCGCCATCATCTCGCAGGCACAGCGCACACCGCGATCCGGATCGTCCTCATGCGCAAAGGGCGTGCCGAAGATCGCCATGATGGCGTCGCCGATGAACTTGTCGAGCATGCCGCCCTCGGCCTGGATGCAATCCACCATGATGGTGAAATACTCGTTCAGGAGCTGCACCGTGCCTTGCGCGCCGAGCTCCTCGGTCAGGGTGGTGAAGCCGCGAATATCTGAGAACAGCACGGTCGCCTCCTTGCTCTGACCGCCGAGCATTTCCTCGCCGCCTTCGACCAATTGATCGGCGAGCGAGGGATCCATATAGCGCGCCATGGTGCTTTTCACGCGTTTTTCGGAACTGATGTCCTCCATCATGAGCAGGGAACCGAGCTTGTTTTTCTTGGCATCCTGCAGCGGCAGCACGGTCAGATTGACCGACACCTCCTCACCGTCGAAACTCATCTCGGAATCCATCACGATATCGCTCTCGCTGGTCTCCGTGACCCGGGCGATTTTTTCCAGGATCCAAGCGTTCTTGTCGGTGAAGAACTCCTCGGCCAGTTTGCCGATGATGTCCTCCTGTGCGACGCGCATGATGCGCAAGCCGGCGGCGTTGCAGGTAACGATCTTGCCGTTCTCGTCCATCGTCACCACCGCGTTGGACATGCTTTCGAGCATGCTCTCGTTGTAGTTCTTGATGTTCTGCACATCGTCGAACAGTTGTGCGTTTTCGAGGCCGATGGCGATTTGCGCAGTGAAAGCGTTGAGGCGTTGTTCATCATCCTCATCGAACGTCGCGCCGCGTTTGTTCAGCACCTGCGTCACGCCGATGATCTTAGAATTCTTGTTAACCACCGGCACGCAGAGGATGGAGCGAGTGAAAAATCCGGTCTGCTTGTCGAACGACGGATTGAAGCGCAAATCGGCATAGGCATAGGGAATATTCACCGATTTCCCGGAGCTGAAGACCGTACCGGCAATGCCAACGGAATTGGGGAAGCGAATCTTGGTGGCGCCCAGGCCCTCGCCGACTTCGGTATAAAGTTCGTCGGTTTTTTCATCGTTCAAAAACAGCGTCGATCGTTCGGAATCGAGCAGCCGGGTGACCGTCGACATAATTTTTTGAAGGAGCGGGCCGAGTTGCAACTCGGAGGACAGCTCGGAGACGATGCCGAGGAATTCGAGTTCCTTCTCGCGCGACGCTTCCATTTCCTCGACGTAGAGCGTGCTTTGCAGCGCCACCGCCGCCTGCGTGGTCATCGCTTCGAGCAAGTCCAAATCGGCTTCGCTGAAGCGACCCTTTATTTTGTTCAGCATTTGCGCGACGCCGATAATATCGCCGTTCACCGTGCGCACCGGGGCGCACAGGATACTGCGGGTTTTAAATCCCGTCTGCTCGTCGATCGCGCGGTTGAACAATTCATTTTTGTAGGCGTCATGGATGAGCATGCCTTCGCCGCTGGTATAGACATGACCCGCGATGCCGGTGGTGTTCATGATACGGATTTCGCGCCGCACATCGCCCTGCGCCACACGCGAATAGAGCTCGCCCGATTGATTGTCGTTGAGGAACAAGGTGCCGCGCTCGGCGCCGAGCACCGAATTGGTCATATCGATGAGCGTCTGGAGCTGTTCGTCCAGGGTTTGATGGGCGGCCAGTTTGTTGGACACGCTGAGCAGCAGTTCGGCCTGGCTTATCTTTTCTTCGCGCTCGGTGAGTGACGGCGCGCCGCCGTTTGCGCGCCGCTTCGCCCGCGCCTGGGCCGCGGCATTCGATTTTGCCTTGGCCCGTGCCGAGGGTTTGTTGTTTTTCGCCGCTTTATCGCCGATCGCCGCGTTCGCTACCTTACGGGCACTGATCGTCTTACGCCCCCCAGAGCGCTTGGCGGCAACCTTTCCGCTTTGCTTCTCACGCGTCATCCTAGGCCTCCAGCCGATCGCGCAATGCCGCTATGGTTTCGCGCAACTGGGCAATTTCATTCTGCGAATTCAGTTCCAATTTCTGAATCTTAGCATAGTACTGAGCGGACTCGCGTTCCAGCCGGTCACGCAGGGCATGGGCGGCTGATTGTAACTGCGAAATCTCATCCTGCGAACTGGCATTGATGCGCTGTACTTTCTCATCCGAGTCTATGCGCGATTTATCGAACTCATCGCGCACGGCGTTAATCGTCTCGCGCAACTGCGAGCTCTCGCCTTCCGAGGTCGAACGAACGCGCTGAACGCTTTCGTCGCTCTCAACCCGCATTTTCTCCAATTCATCGCGCAAGGCGTTGGCCGCTGCCTGTAATTGCTGTATTTCATCATTGGCTTCGGAGCGGACGCGCTGGATGCCCTCTTCTTTCTCGATGCGCATTTGCTCCAAGCGGTCTCTGAGCGCGCTTGCAGTTTCCCGGGCTTGCACATTTTCCGCATTCGCCGCGGCTACCGCCTTTTGCACCGCCTCCTGGCTATGGACACGCTCGCGCTCCAGCCTGTCCCGGAGCGCATTTGCCGTCGCCTTCATCTGGGCCAATTCGTCGCTCATTCCCGCGACCGCCCGTTGCACCGCTTCGTCTTTTTCTAAACGGGCACGCTCAAGCTGATCCCGCAGGGCGCCGATCGTTTTCCGCAAATGCCGGTTATCGGCCTCGAGCTTTAGCTCAAGATCGGCCGAAGACGGCTCGATGTCTAAATTCATACTCATGCCGGGTATCCGCACAGCTTATAGCATTTTCAACGAAATTTAAAAAAAGCAATTACAACATATTGTTTTTATTGTGCTAAATAGGATCGACTTTATCTGAACATCGTGTTCGTGACAGGCATAGGCAAACCGGTCAGTATTTGCGCATATGCTTTGCGCTTGAAACAGAAGTTCGAGGAGAGCGCCGTGGCGTCCGCTCACAGTGAATATGTCAGCACGGTTTGTCCGCATGACTGTCCGAGCACCTGCGCGCTGGAAGTCGAGCGCCTGGATGCGCGGCGCATCGGCAAAGTGCGCGGCGCCCGCGACAACGATTACACTGCCGGGGTCATCTGCGCCAAGGTCGCGCGTTATCAGGAACGCATTCATCACCCGGGCCGGCTTGGGCAGCCGCTAAAGCGCGCCGGTGACAAAGCCAGCGGTGAATTCCAGGCGATTTCCTGGGACGACGCTTTGGACGAGGTCGCGGAGGCCTTCATCCGCGCCGAGCAGAGCCATGGCAGCGAGGCGGTCTGGCCCTATTCCTATGCCGGAACCATGGGCCTGGTGCAGCGCTTCGGCCTTAATCGGCTGCGCCACGTAAAGCGTTATTCCGGTCAGTTGGAAACGATCTGCTCGTCGACCGCGCGGGCGGGTTATTCTGCCGGCGTCGGCGCTTGCATGGGAAGCGATCCGCGCGAAATTGCCGAGGCCGATCTGATCGTCTGTTGGGGCGTCAATCCGGCATCGACCCAGGTCAATGTGATGACCCATGTCAGCCGCGCCCGCAAGGAGCGCGGCGCCAAGCTGGTGGTGATCGACCCGTACCGCACGCGAACCGCCAAAGTTGCAGATGTGCATCTGCCGCTCCGCCCCGGAACCGACGGGGCGCTGGCCTGCGCGGTCATGCATATTCTGTTCCGCGAAGGCTTGGCCGACCGCGACTATCTCGACGAATACACCGATTTCCCGCCCGATCTGGAGCAGCATTTATCATCGCGCGGGCCCGATTGGGCGGCGCCGATCACTGGATTGTCGGTCGCGGAGATCACCGAATTCGCCCGTCTTTATGGCAAGACGGAGCGCGCGTACTTACGCTTGGGCTATGGCTTCACCCGCACCCGCAACGGCGCCGCCAATATGCATGCCGCCAGCTGCTTGCCGGCGGTGACCGGGTCGTGGCGCCGGCTCGGCGGCGGCGCGTTCTTCAGCAATGGCAGCCTCTACGGTTATGACAAGACGCTGCTGCAAGGGCTCGATGCGCTCGATCCCAATATCCGCGTGCTCGACATGTCGCGCATCGGCCCGGTGTTGACCGGCGACAAAGGCGATTTGGGCGACGGCCCGCCGGTCACCGCGCTTATCATGCAGAATACCAATCCCGCCGTGGTGGCACCGGAATCGGCCAAGGTCAATGCCGGCCTCAGGCGCGACGATGTGTTTCTGTGCGTGCATGAGCAGTTCATGACATGCACCGCCAAGCTTGCCGACATCGTGCTGCCCGCCACGACCTTTCTGGAGCATGACGATTTCTATGTCGCCGGCGGGCATAGCCATGTTCAAGTCGGCGCTAAAATCGTCGAGCCGCTCAAAGAAGCGCGCGACAATCATTTCGTGGTCTGCGAGCTTGCCAAGCGCTTGGGAGCGGAACATCGCGGCTTTGACATGAGCGTGTGGCAGATCATCGACGAGATCTTCCAATCGGCGGGCTGGCCGAGCGCCGACGAAGTTAAGGAAATGCGCTGGTACGATTGTGCACCGAGCTTCGAAGACGGGCATTTCCTTAACGGCTTCAAGACAGCCGACAAGAAATTCCATTTCAAAGTCGATTGGCCCACCATCGGCACCATGGGCGCCACTCTGCCAGAACTACCCGATCATTCCGAGGCGATCGACGAGAGCGACGACGAACATCCCTTCCGCCTCGTCACCGCACCGGCGCACAACTATCTCAATTCGAGTTTCACCGAGACCGCCACCTCGATTAAGCGCGAGGACGCGCCGTTCGTGCTGCTGGCGCCGGGCGATGCCCAGGCGATGGGGATCGCGGCCGGCGCGCGGCTTCGGGTCGGCAACGGGCTTGGCGAGATTACGGTGCCGGCGCGGATCGCCGAGAATGGGCAAAAGTCCGGCGTTGTCATCATCGAATCGGTTTGGCCCAACCACGCCTTCGAGAACGGCCTCGGCGTCAACACGTTGACTTCGGCCGACCCCGCCGGGCCGGTCGGCGGCGCAGTGTTTCACGACACCTCTGTGTGGATCCGGCCCGCCTGACTAATCGCAGGAACCGTGAATGCCCGGGGTGTAACCCGAGGCGAGAATTCTCACCATCGCGGGCGGGGTGAGAAGACGCAGCGGCACGCCATCGTCAGGCGCCGCGCCATAGCCCTGATGGCTCCAACGAAAGAGCCGGTGTTGATTCACCAGATAGGCGACTTCTCCCTGCGCCACCATCGCGCCGTCCGGGAGATCCGGCGGCCGGACAGTTTCGTCGCGCATCGCAGTCCGCTCACCATGCAGCAATAGATCCATATCGTCGGCTTTGGCCGCCGCCGGCAGGCCGGAGCGGCGCCAGGCTTCCTGGAATGACCGGTAGTCGGCGCGCCGGCACTCGGCGCAAGGGCGGTGGCCGGCAGCCAGCGCCGTCGCTTCATCGAGAAAAAATAATTCGGTGTAGCGCCCCGGCGTCATCACCTCACGGTGCCTCCCCTTGAAGCGGAGTACACAGCATATCCAGCGGCGCGACGCCCAGCGCCGCCGCTTAAGCCGTTGCTCCGAATCGTGAAAACAACCGCCGCGGTTTCCCATCATCGTGCCGCGCGACGGCACCGCCACGATCTCGCCGAACGGCGTCACGCGATTTTGCAAGGGATGCGGCATGACGGCTTCTAGATCACTTGGTCGAGCCCTTCGATCAGGCGCGTGACGTCGGCGGCGGAACTATAATGCACCATGGAAGCGCGGACGACGCCGCCTTGTGCTTCCAAGCCGAGATCGCGGATGCATCGAGCGGCGTAAAAGTCGCCGCTGCCGATTGCGACCTTGAACGGCTCCAGGGCGGCGGGGATTTCCTCGGCCTTGCGGCCCGAGACGGTAAATGAAAATGTCGGCGCGCGGCTTTCCTGCGCCGCCGTCTGCCGGCCGATCAAGCGCACGCCCTTCTTGCTACGCAGAAATTCCACGAACGGCGCGGCGACGGATTCTTCGTGATCGGCGATCAGGGCAAACACCTGCTTCATCTTCTCGTGCAGCGTCACATTGCTGTCGGGAAAGTGGTGGCGGTGGAGAATATCGAAATAGTCCGTGACGCCGGAGAGCGCCGCCGTGAGTTCATGGTTGGGGCCGCTGGGGTTCAGTTTGAGCGGTATGTCGTCGGCAAGAAAATAATGATTGTTGTTGGCGGCGCGCTCCAGATGCTCGCGCTTGCCGTAGAGCAGAGAGAGATGCGGGCCATAAAGTTTGTAGAGCGAGCACAGATAAAAATCGACGTCCCAAGCTTTGACGTCGAGCGCGCGGTGCGGCGCATAGGCCACACCATCGACGCACACCAGCGCCCCGGCGGCGTGGACTTTGCGGGTGATCTCCGGCACGTCGTTAATGCCGCCGACGATGTTCGACAAATGGCTGAAACAGACAAGCCGGGTGCGCGGGCCGAGCAGGTTTTCCAGTTCCGTCACTTCAAGCTCGGCGGTCTCGGGGTTGAAGCGCCATTCGCGGACCGTCAAACCGAATTCCTCGAGCCGCCGCCAGGCGCCGTTATTGGCTTCATGGTCCAAATTGGTGACGATGATTTCATCGCCCGACTCGAACCAATGGCGAATGGCGTGCGACAACAGAAACACGTTCATCCCCGTGCTCGGCCCGACCATGACTTCCCCGGGCGCGGCACCGATCATCTCTGCCATCAGGCGCTGGCTTTCCTCGATGCGCCGCCCGCCCTCCGCGGAAGCGTCATACCCGGCGCCCGGTTGGACGAAATTCTCCGCCATATAGGATTGCACGCGGGTGAGCACGGTGTTCGCGGCGAGCGTGCCGCCGGCATTTTCGAACAGCGCCCAGTCGCCACTCAGCGCCGGGAAATGCGTGCGCGTAAAATCGATATCGAGGCGCACGCCCGATTTAGCCATGCGCCTCTCAGCCGCCGAGCGCGGCGACGATATCGGCGGTGGACACGCGCTCGGCAATATTTTCGAGGGCATAGTTCAAGCCGGCATTGTGCCACTCGTCATTGATCGTCGAGGTGCCGTCGGTGACGACGATGGCACGGTAGCCGGCATCCGCCCCGTGGCGCGCGGTATGCTCGACCGAGAAGTTGGTCCAGGCGCCGCTGATGACGATCGTATCGACGCCGAGCCCTTTCAGGATGGTCTCCAGATTGGTGCCGTGGAAGCCGTTCATGCGCATTTTCTCAACCACCAAATCACCTTCTTGCGGCGCCACGCCGTCCGCCGCCGCCGCGCCCCAAGTGCCGCGCACCAGGGCATTGGCTTCCTTGACGCCTTGAAACAGCGGCGCGTTCAGCTTTAGGCCCGGCGCGCCGGGTTCGACGATGTAGTGCACATGAATGACGGCCATGCCCGCGGCGCGCGCGGCAGTGGCCATCGCCGCCGCGTTGGCAACCACATTTTGGCTCGTGGCGTGGGCCGGCGCACCGGAATCGGCGAACGCGCCGCCCTCGATGATGACGTCATTCTGCAGGTCCTGAATGATGAGGGCGCTTGTCGACGCGTTTAGTTCTATCGCCATATGTCCGAACCCTCACTTCATATAGCTCAGGCGGTTGCCCGAGGCTTTCATGCGCACACGGTAGACCGAGGTCGTGCAGCAGCAATAGAGATCGTTCCAATCGTTGCCGCCCCAATTCAGATTGCCGGCATGCTCGGGCATTTCGATAATGCCGAGATGGGCGCCGGCGGGATCGAACACCCAGATGCCTTGCGGCCCGGTGACGTAGATATTGCCGTCGATGTCGCATTTCATGCCGTCGACGACGCCTGTTTCCAAGTCGCCCTCGCCGATATTCTCAGCGAAGATGCGCCCGTTCGACAGCGAGCCATCGGCATTGACGTCATAAACGCGGATATGCGCCCGCGGCGTATCGTTGATGTAGAGCAGGCTTTCATCGGGCGAGAAGTTGAGCCCGTTGGGCTGGCCGTAATCATTGGCGACGCAGCTTACCTCGCCGCTCGGCGAAATACGGAATACGCCCTGGAAATCGAGCTCGCACTCGCGCTCCTCGCCGAACACCGGCATGCGGCCATAGGTCGGATCGGAGAAATAGACAGCGCCATCGGATTTGACGATCACGTCGTTGGGGCTGTTGAGCTCCTTGTCTCCCCAGTGCGAGGCCAGCACCTGACGTTCGCCGGCCGCCGTTTCGCGCACCAGATAGGAAGTGGAATGCTCACAAATATAGAGATTCAAATCGCCGTCATAGGTCATGCCGTTGCATTTATTGGCCGGCGTGCCGGTGGCGTCGCGCACCACACTGGCGCCATCCGCTTTGCTCCAGCGGCGCCTGACGTCGTTCGGCATGTCGCTGAAATAAAGGCAGTTCTCTGCCGGGTTCCAAATCGGTCCTTCGGTGAATTGAAATCCGGTGGCAATCTGCTCGACTGCGGCATCCTCGGCGATCAATTCAAACAGTTTGTCTGAATTCGCGATAACGGCCATCTCCCGTATCCTTTTTATTTGATTCAACGGCGCCATGATAACGCCTTACAGCCGGCCGTGAAGTCTAATCTGGCGACCGTCAAGAATCCCCATCGCGGCTGGCGGGGCAGCCGAGAACAAGCTAGGCTGACGGCTGAGAAATCATCACGGGAGACGGGCCGATATGAAACTTTCACTGATCCAAATGAACAGTTCGCCCGAGCGCGACGAGAATGTCGAACGCGCCGCCCGCTACATCGACGAAGCCGTCGCGCGCGACAAGCCGGACCTGGTCGTGATTCCCGAATTCTTCAATCACGTCTACGTCTTTCAATATCGCGACTACAAATATATCGATTGCGCCGAGACCGAGGCCGGCGTCGCCATCACCCGCATGCGGGAAAAGGCCAAGGAGCACGGCATTCACATCGTCGCCACCATTTTCGAAGAGCATTCGGCGGGCAATTACTATGATTCCGCCATGGTGATTAACCCCGCCGGCGAGATTATCGGCAAATACCGCAAGGTTCAGCCCGCCGCGGTGGCCAGCCTTGAGAAAATTTATTTCCGCTACGGCTCCTATTTTCCGGTGTTCAAGATCGGCGAGTGGCGGGTCGGAATAAATATTTGTTACGACACTTTCTTTCCCGAATCGGCGCGCTGCGCCGCGCTCAACGGGGCGGAGCTCATCGTCATTCCCTTTGCCACGCCGAAGAAGGAATGCTGGCGTGAAATGATGATGACCCGCGCCTTCGAGAACGGCGTGTATCTCGCGCCGTGCAACAAGGTAGGCCTGGAGGGCGAATGGTATTTCGAAGGGCGCAGCATGATCGTCTCGCCGACATCGGAGGTACTGGTTGAAGCCGGAAATGAGGGCGACGAAACCATCACCGCCGTACTCGAACGGGATTTGGTGTTCGAGACCCGGCGCAATATGCCGATGTTCCGCGACCGGCGGCCGGATCTGTACGCGCCGATCTGCGCCACCACCGAAGATATCCCGCCCGTGGTCTAGGGTGGAACGCCGATATGCCGCGGATTTCGCCCTGCCGTTCCGCCACTTTCTGTGCTCTGGCGTTTGTCATCGTTGGTTCGATGGCGTTTCCAAGCGCGCCGCGCGCCGAAACCGCACAGGACCCTGCTTCCGCAAAGGCTTTGCTCGGCGATGTTCTGGAATACATAACGGAATTGGTCGCCTCTTCGGGTGAAGGTCTTACCCCCGAAATGGGGGGCGAAGCGAGCGCCCAGCCGATCGGCAATCGAGTCGAAATGATCTTTCCCGACCCCAGCATCCTCGATCAAGATGGCAGCGGGTTTCATATGGAAAACGTGACGGCCACGGTCACGCCACAAGAGAAACACACATTCCAATTTTCTGTCGGTCTGCCGAATTCCGTGACCGTCTCAGACGCGGAAGGTAAGCCCAAGGGCGCGGTAAGCTGGAGCGAAAGCGCGATGCGGGGAATTTGGCGCGCCGATATTGAGACGGCCACCGCGTTTCACGGCGCGCTGAAGAATGTGCGCATTACCGAGCCTTCCGAAGGCGGGACGCTGGAATTCGGAAGAATCGATTCTATTGTTCTGGACCAGGAACTTAAGCAATCCGCAAACGGGTGGTGGAGCGGGCCGTATACTTTCGACGTTTCGAACATAGAGATCGCACCCCCGGGCGAGGACGAGCAAATCTCTTTGGAAGCGGTTTCGTTGAGCGGCAGTTTTCAAGATTTCGACCTGGCCGCCTGGCAAGCGCTTTCCGAGTGGGGAAGCTCTATTTCAATCCCGGAGGAGGGCACGGAGGCGAACCCGTTTGGAGATAGCTTGGCGGCGGCACGTATATTCGAAGCCATGAATTTGGGCGCCGGAAATATGGCGCTGAAAGTTTCGAACTTGCGCTTCGGTCCGCCGGGCATCGACGATTTCAGTATGGGCGGATTGCGGCTCACCATGAGCTACGACAATAACGCGCGGCCCGGCGCCTATAACCTCGGCGTGGAATGGGCGGACCTGGAGCAAATTGACAGCGACCTTCCGCCGGCATTCTTTACCCATACAGGCTCGCTGAAATTGCATCTCGAACAGTTTCCCATTCGTCAAATTTTGACATTAGTGCTGCGCGAGTCGGACAATTTGGACCCTTCCGGCAGCTTCGAAAATCCCGATGCGATCCAGCTCATGGTTATGCCGCTGATCAACGCCAATCAAACCGCCCTCCGCCTGGAGGAATTGGTGTTGCGCAGTACGACCGCCGCGTTGGCCGCCAGCGGAAACATATCTGCGCGCAACAATACGGCGCTCGGTTTCATTGGCGAAGCGCATCTCGAAATCACCGGCCTCGACAAGCTCATTGTTGTGGCTGCTCGCCAAGCCGAGAGCGGCGAAGACGCACCTAACCTGTTGGCCTTTCTCACGCTCGCCAAAGGTCTCGGGAAGCCGGAAGTCGGCGCCGATGGCGAGATCGTCTATATCTTCGATATTCTTCTGCCGGCGGATGGAACTATTCAGATCAACGAAATTCCGCTTAACCTGCTACGGGACAGCGGCACGACGGCGCTGCCCGAATTGCGCCCGCGCGCTTCCTCGGCAAACGCTGAAGCGCCTCGGTCCTGACGGTTATCAGCCGTAGCTCCGGCGCAATTTTTGCGTCAGGTCGGACTGCATATCGGCGACTTGCTCCGCCACTTCGCCGGCCGTTGCGCGCACCGAAGAAGACAGATCCGCCGCCGTCGCCGTCTCGCTCGACATTTCTTGAATAGCGCTCGAAACCAATTGCGTTTCGTTCGCCGTCAGTTGGGCGTTCTTGCTGATTTCATCGGTCGCCGCGCGTTGCTGCTCAACGGCCAAGGTAATGGCCTGGCTGGTCTCGTCCACGGCGCCGATGGTCTCGCAAATACGCAAAATCGCGGCTACGGAATTATCGATTTCATTCTGAATATCGCCAATTTTACGGTCGACTTCTTCGGTCGCGGAAGTCGTTTGATTGGCGAGGCCTTTGACTTCGCTGGCAACCACCGCAAATCCTTTGCCGGCAGTGCCTGCGCGCGCCGCCTCAATCGTCGCGTTCAGCGCCAGAAGGTTTGTCTGGGTCGCGATGTCGGTGATGACACTGACAATATCGCCGATTTTTGTTGCGGCTTCGGACAACTGTTTGACGGTGGCGCTGGTTTCTTCGGCTTCCCGTACGGCGCGTTTGGAAATCTCTCCCGAATGAGAAACGCCGTTGGCGATTTCACCTATTGAGTGCGCCAGTTGATCCGCCGCCGCGGCGACCGACTGGACATTCTCCGATGCGCTGTTCGCCGATTGCTTAGCTGAATCTGCCTGCTCGGAAACCCGGGAGATCGCCATATTCATCGCTTCGGCAGCATCGCGCATTTCGTTCGATTTGCCGGAGACGAAACGCACCGTCGATTGAACCTGCTCGTCGAGTTCCTGAGTCAGGGAAATCATGCCGCTTTTCACGCGCTTCTCGGTTTCATCGCGCAATGCCTCGCGCTCCGCATTCATTCGGTCGATCTCGAGCATCTTGTCGCGAAACACTTCGAGCGCACCGGCCATGGCGCCGATTTCGTCGCGCCGTCCGAGCGCCGGAATCTCTATTTCCTTATCGCCTTTCGAAAGCCTTGTCGTCACTGCGGTGATCGCGCTGAGCGGCCGCACGGTACTGCGGCCCAACAGTCCGGCAATAAGGAGTCCGATGCCGATCAGCGCCACGATTGCGATGAGCTAAGTCTCGAAGATGCCTTCCGCGGTCTCCTCGGCGCTGAGCAGGAAGTCAAACCCCTCTTCCACCGAGAGATCGACGAGATATTCGAAATTTTCGTTGATGTCCGCGAGCAACAACATGCGCTCCGCACCCAATTCATCGACGTCCGCCGTGCCGGCGAGCAATGACCGTGATTGCGCGTTACGAAGGGTCGCTAAATCGTTCAAGGATTCGCGTATTTGTGCGATTAACGGTGGCGCTTCCGCGTTGCGCATTCGCTCGGCGAAAATATCGAGATCTTCGCGGATCAGCGCATCCAGTTCCGCAACCACTTCCGATTGTTCTGAAAACGCGTCCTCGGTCGCCGTCAAGATGGCGATGCTGTCGGCGCGGTCCATGCGAATGAAATTGCTCTGCGCGCTGCGTGCAAAATTGCTCGACATCAAGGGATATTCGAAGGTGTCGCTAGCCACCCGGCTTACGCTTTCGATGCCGCGGATTGTGATGAATCCCATGCCGACGGTCGGCAAAATCACAACGGCGAAACCTGCATACAGCTTGGTTCGTATTTTCAATTGAAATCTACCTCGAAAGCGTTTCGCGTCGCGATGCCAAATCGGTAAGACAATGCCGAAGCTTTGTAAATTTTCGCTTAATTGGTCGTGGTTCCCCGCCAGGTAACAATATTGTGCATCACCTAGTTTTTACTCCGGTTGAACTGGCGGAGTTGTAATCTTCTTCATCTTTTGCGGACAGAATTGCTGTCACAAGCCGGCGGGCGGGCCGCCGCATTCAAGCAAGAGGGTCATTTTGCATTCATTCAAAAACCGGTTAATTTCATCGGCGGCAATTCCGGCAATTGTCACTCTGGCAGCGGGAGCCACAGCATGGTCATCACCGGAGGCGAGCAATCGCGCTCTAGAAGCAGCGCAGGCCGTCGGCCAGAACCCCGCCGCCATTGCGAAACCTTGTCCGGGGCAGGCCAGTATCAAATTGCCGCGTCTTGCGGCGCCTGCAATCCGTGCAACCCATGTGCAGCGGCGAACCCGTGCAACCCGTGCGGCGCTTGCAATCCGTGCAATCCTTGCGGTGGCGCGCCGACGCC
>PTKB01000070.1 GCA_002937555.1 Alphaproteobacteria bacterium MarineAlpha10_Bin2
CGACAAGAATGGCCGCATCATCTTCGTGAACACCTTGTTTTGTTGTCTCGCAACGGTCAGCCACACCCATAGTTTTGCGCCGGTCTGGAGGCCCAAACATATCTCCAAACTGGCGGCGGAAGACCGGTGCCATTTGAACGATATGGCCATGGAGAACGGTTCGCCCAAATATGTGACCTCGATCGGCATGTTTGACGCCGCCGACGGTTGGCGCGAACATCGCCAGGATGGCGGCGTGATTATTGATGTGGAAAGCAACGAGGTGGTGCTCACCGGCCTCTCCATGCCGCATTCACCGCGCATGCATAACGGCAAACTCTATGTGCTCAATTCCGGCACCGGTTATTTCGGTACTGTGGATGTGGAAAAAGGAAAATTTGAGCCTATCTCCTTTTGCCGGGCTATATGTGCGGCCTCGCCTTCATCAACGGTTTCGCCATCATCGGCATGTCGAAATGCCGCGAGAACCGCACCTTCTCCGGCCTCGATCTCGACGACAATCTGACCAAACGCAAAGTTGAGGCGCGCTGCGGCGTATTCGTCGTGGATTTGAGCACCGGCGATTTGGTGCAGTGGGTGCGCCTCGAGGGCGCCGTCTTCGAAATGTATGACGTCGCGGTCATTCCGGGCGTCGTGCGCCCGATGGCGCTCGGTCTCAGACAAGAAGCCATTCGCCGCACCATTTCCATCGGAGGCCCGGTCAAAATTTAGACGCAGTCTCGCCATGGCCACGGTTCTCGTCACCGGCGGTGCAGGTTATATCGGCAGCCATGCCTGCAATGCTCTTGCCGCAGCCGGTCACCTGCCGGTTGTCTTCGACAATCTGGAAAACGGCCATGAATGGGCCGTGCAATTGGGGCCGTTCGAAAAGGGTGACTTAAGAGAACGCGCCCGCGTCGATGCGGTCATCGCCCAGCACCGGCCTGAGGCCGTCATGCATTTCGCCGGCTATATCGAAGTTGGCGAATCGGTGCGCGACCCGCTGCGCTTCTACCGCAACAATACCGCCGGCAGCCTTGTTCTGCTGGAAGCAATGCACGCCGCTTCCATCGCACACATCGTCTATTCGAGCACCTGTGCCGTCTATGGCGCGCCCGATACGGTGCCGATTGCCGAAAGCGCCGGTTTCGCTCCCATCAGCCCCTATGCGTGCAGCAAATTGGCGGTCGAGTATATGCTCGAGGATTGCCGCACAGCGCACGGTCTCAGTTACGCCGCGTTGCGTTATTTCAATGCCGCCGGCGCCGATCCTGAGGCACGTATCGGCGAGAGCCATTCACCCGAGACCCATGCGCTGCCGCTCGTCATCGATGCGGCGCTCGGCAAGTGCGCCCAGTTCTCGATCTTCGGCACCGATTATCCCACCCCCGACGGCACCGCGGTCAGGGATTATGTCCATGTCGATGATCTCGCCGCCGCGCACGTCCTGGCGCTGGAACACCTCCTATCGGAGAATGATGCGCTTGTCCTCAATCTCGGTACCGGCACGGGCTGTTCGGTGCGTGACCTGATCGATGCGGTCGCCCGTGTTTCCGGCCATGACGTTCCGGTAACGGAAGAAGCGCGGCTCCCCGGCGGCTCCCCGGCGACTCCCCGGCTCTCATCGCCGATCCGGCACGTATTCAGCAGGTTCTCGGCTGGTGCCCAACTTATACCGACATCGATGCCATCGTCGCCACGGCGTGGAAATGGCACGCCGAAAGGAACGCCGGCGCTCAATCATAAAAATACCCTCAATTATATTCGGCGATGGTTTGCTCGTAGATTTCCATCAGGCGGGCGTAATTGGCCTTCGGCGTGTAGAGCAATTCATATTCGCGCCGGGCATTTTCGCCCATCCGTGCCATGTCTTCCGGGTGCGCCGCCGCCCAGGCCACTGCTTCTGCCAGAGACTTGGGGTCGCCCGCCGTAAAATGGAGGCCCGTTTCACCGTGGCTGACAATGTCGGCCGGAGCGCCTAATTTAGCTGCGACAACGGGCAGGCCTGCAGCGAAGGCCTCGATGAGCACAAGGCCGAAGGGTTCGTACCAGACGGAAGAAAACACTAAAATGCGCGCCCTGCGCATCTCGCGGTAGACCGCCTCGGCGTCGAGCCGGCCGAGATAGGTGACGCCATAATTTTCCGCATCGGTAACTAGATTTTGGAGCGGCCCCGAGCCCGCCACTCGCAATGGCGTCGGTATATCGCGCCAAGCTTCCATGAGAACCGCAATACCTTTCCAAGGCAGCAAATGGCCGACAAACAGCGCGCCCGAGCGTTGTCCGTCCGTATCTTTCTCATCCCGTGCATCATCCCACGCAGGATCGGGCGGGTAGGAAAAATTTGGTTTCACCGAAATGCGTTTTTCGGCGTAGCCGCCCTCGACATATTTGCGCTTGCCGAACTCGGTCAGCGCGATGTAGCGGTCGACCTTGGTCTGCCAAGTCTGGCGTTTGCGGTGGTAGGCGATGGTGCGCGAGATCGGCAGGGTCTTGAGCGCCGAACCCTCATAGCAGCGATGCAGCACGCCCAGATAGGGCGAGCCATGCATGCATTCCTCGCAGACCCGCCCCTCGCGCATGAAGGTCGCGTTGGCGCAAATGCCGCGGAAATTATGCAGCGTCTGCACTGACGGCGTGCGCGCTTTTCGGCAAGCGTCGAAAATGGCCGGCGTCAGCACATAGTCAAAATTATGGACGTGTACGATATCCGGGCGATAGGTGGCGATGGCCTGGGCGACCCGGCGCCCACCGTCTTTCGAATATGGCATGCGGATCGCGGCGCGCAGCTTGCTCCAGCCTTTCCCGATCTCGTCATTATGGGCGATGAACTGATGAACTTCGTTGCCGTTGGTGCGCAGCAGCCGGGATTCATTGTCCATCACCCGGTCTTCGCCGCCGCGCCCGCCCTGGTATCTGTTATGGACCTGAAGAATGCGCATGCCCAACCGGCTCCCGTCCTTTGCCGGGCGATCTTACAGCGCCTGAGCTAGGTCAGCAGCAGATAAACGAAGCCGATGGCGATTCCCACCGCGATTATCAGAATGGCGAGCACGATGGCGAGCACGCGCAGCACCCGCCCGAGACTATTCTGCGTATTGGCGAAGGGCACCACATTGAACGTCAACCCGCCGATCACGACCATGATACAGCCGGCCGTGTAGAGCTCCTTCACGAAGGGTTGGAAAATGAACAACAGCGCCAGCAGGCAAACGGCGATGACCGCCGAAACCACCAGGCGCGCGGTTCGTGGCGACATGTTGCGGCGGAGGAGGGCGGCCTTCATGCGCCGATCCTCAGGCCGTTCTCGTCGAACAGGTGAATTTGCCCGGCGCGCGGGCGGATATGAACCGCCGCGCCGAAGGCGGGTGCGGCGCGGTGGTCGGTCACCACGCGCAATTCCTCGGCGTCCGTCGTCAAATGCACCAGAGTTTCTGCGCCCATCGGCTCGATCAGATCGACCTTCCCGGAGAGCGTGTCGGCAGCGCTTTCCGAGGCCAGATCGAAACCGCGCGGCCTAATGCCGACGGTTACCTCGCTCTTGCCCGCGGCGCCCGCAGCGATATCAGACGTAAGCGGCAGAACGATGTCCTGATTGCACAGGCTGAGGCCGAGGCTGTCGCCGTCGCCCGGCTTCAGATTGCGCCCGGCGATCAGATTCATCTGCGGCGTGCCGATAAATCCGGCGACGAAAATATTGCCCGGGCTGGCGAATATTTCATGCGGGCTCGCCACCTGCTCGATCAAGCCATCGCGCATCACCGCGATACGGTCGCCGATGGTTAACGCCTCGATCTGATCGTGGGTGACGATGACGCTTGCTTTGTTGAGGTCGGAGAGCAGCATCTTGATCTGGCCCCGCATCTCCTGGCGAAGCGCAATATCGAGCCGGCTCAACGGCTCATCAAAAAGAAAGCATGTCGGATTGCGGATAATCGCGCGCCCCACAGCCACGCGCTGCTTCTCGCCTTCCGAGAGGCGCCCGGGAATGCGCCCCATCGCATGGCTGAGCTCGAGAATGTTGGCGATGCGCGCCACCCGCTTTTCGATTTCTTCCTCGCCGACTTTTTCCGCGTGCAACGGAAATGCCAGGTTCTCGGCCACCGTCAGGCTCGGATAGAGCGCATAAAACTGAAACACCATGGCGATGTCGCGTTGCGCCGGCTTGAGATCGTTGACCCGCTTGCCGGAGATGAAGATATCGCCTTCCGTCGCCCATTCCAGCCCGCCGATCATTCGCAGCGTCGTCGTCTTGCCGCAGCCCGAGGGGCCGAGGAGGCACATCACTTCACCAGCCTCGACGTCGAGATCGACCGAATCGACGGCGACCAGATCTCCGAAGCGTTTGGTGAGGTTGCGCAGTTCGATATCCGCCATGGCCGCTTGCCTCAGCGCTTGATCGTGCCAAAGGTGACGCCACGCAGAAGCTGGTTCTGCAGCAGGAACGTCACCAGCACCACCGGAATTAAGAACAGCGTTTCGATCGCCGCCAACAGGCCCCAACGCACGCCGATATCGCCGCCGATGGTCGAGGCCATGGCGACCGGCACGGTGCGCGTGTCGATACCCGTCAGCAACAAGGCGAAGAGATATTCGTTCCAAGTCAATATGAGCCCGAACACCGCCGTCGCGGCGATACCCGCCTTCACTTGGGGCAGGCAGATCTTGAAGAATATCTTGGTCTCCGACGAGCCGTCGACGCGCGCCGCATCCTCCACTTCGGTCGGTATTTCGTCGAAGAAGCTCTTCATCATCCAGATCGTAAACGGCAGGTTAAATGCCGTATAGAGCAGAATGATGCCGACATAGCTGCCCGATAGGCCGGTGACGCGGAACATCAGAAAGATCGGGATGATGACGATGATCGGCGGCAACATGCGCGTCGTCAGGATGATGAACATGTAGAGGTCGTTGCCCTTGAGCGGCCAGCGCGAGAATGCATAGGCTGCAAGGGTGCCGATAATCAGGGCGATCAGCACACTGGTGCCGGCGATGAAGATGCTGTTGAAGAAGAACAGATCGAATTTCGTATCGATCGCTTCGCCGCCCCTTTGATAGGTGCGCGAAAACACACCGACAAAATTTTCCAGCGTCGGCGTGAAGAGGAATTTGGGCGGTGTCGCCAGGGCGTCGGTATGGCTCTTGAAAGCGGTGAGGATAATCCACAGAACCGGGAAGAAATAAATGAAGCTGATCACCGCCATGACGGCGGTCCGCCTCCAGCCGGCCTTGCCGATTTCGCGCCGCCGCGCCATGTCAGGCGTCCTCCTCAGCGGCGCGCTTGCGGACGAAGAATAAGTAGAGATTGGTCAACACGATGACCGCGAACAAAAGAATATAACCGAGCGCGGCGGACTCACTCGTTTTGAAATATTGAAAAGCGACACGATAGACGTAAATGGCGATGGTTTCCGTTGAGGTGCCGGGACCGCCCTCGGTGATGATCCAGGCAAGGTCAAACAGCTTGAACGCCTCGATGGTGCGAAACAGGATGGCAAGCAGCAGCAGGCCGCGAATATAGGGAAAGGTGATCGTCCAGAAGCGCCGCCACGCAGAGGTGCGGTCGATCTCGGCCGCCTCGTAGAGATGCTTGGGCACGCTGACCAGCCCGGCCAGCACCAGCAGCATGACGAAGGGCGACCACATCCAGACATCGGCAAAGATAACGCCGGCAAGGGCGCCCTCTGGCGTCGCCAGCAGGATATATCGCTCACCGGTGATCGCCTTCACCGCTTGGCTGAGGAGGCCGAAGGTCGGCTCGTAATAGTAACGGAAGAAGGCGCCCACGGCGACGAAGCTCAGCATCATCGGCGTCAGCACCAGCATCAGCAGCACGCGCCGGCCGGGGAACTGACTTTGGAATAGAAGGGCCAGCAGGAAGCCGACGATAAGCTGCAACAGCACGTCGATCGAGACCACCAGTGCGGTGGTCTGGAAGCGGTCCCACACGTTGGGATCGTTCAGAATCTTGATGTAGTTCTTGAACCAGACGAACTCAGGTTCATTCAGTCGGTTGGCGCGGTATTTGAAGAAGCTCAGTCCAAACGACCACAGCAACGGAAAGATGTTCATCAGAACAAGCACCGCCAACGCCGGCGTGACGAGCAAAGGCCCGCGGTTCTCGGAAATGAACTGCGCGATCAGGCCCTGCTGGTGCTGGTATCGCTTGGACATTGACGAACTCGGTAACGAATGTGTTTGGCTTGAAAAAATGAGGGCCGGGAGCGGTTTGCTCGCTCCCGGCGCCTCTTACGTGGTGTTGGGCCTACTCGATATGACCCGCTTCGCGGAGCAGTTCATCCTGAAACGCGGCGATGCTGTCCAGAGCTTCCTGAGCGGAAATCTGGCCGGTGATCGCTTTGTCGAAGGTCTGCTGCTGTTGCACCAGAAGCTCGAAGAACTCCGGAATGTGCCACACGTCCTTCTGCCAATCCAACTGCGGGCCGAAGGCATGATTCCATGGCCGGTAGGTCAGATATTCTTCGCTGTTAAAGACGCTTTGCAGACCGCTCTGGCCACCGGCCGCGGCAAACATGTGCTGCGTCCCGGTGGACAGCCACCATTTGACGAAGTCGATCGATTCCTGAGTGACCAAGTCGCTGTTCCAGGTGGTCAGAATGAACGGCTGGCCGCCGATATTGGACCACCGCGTGATGCTGCCATCGTCGTTCCGCATGCCCGGCATCATGGCGAAGTCCGTACCGCTCGCGACTTTCGAGGTTTCGGTCGAAATGGCTGATTCGCCGAAGCCGATCCACTGAATGTTCCAGGCGACCTTGCCTTCGCGAAACAGTTCATCGGTTTTGAAGATATCCATGGTGCCGGTCTTCACCACCGGCGGCATGAATTGCAGGAGCGAGAGATAATGCTCGAACGCCATAACCGCCTTGGGCGAATTGACGACGCCCAGCGCCTGGCCATTCGGCGCCTTCGTCTCGTCCCAGATACCGGCCCCATGCTGCCAGATAAAGCCGTTGATCTGCATGGTGTTGAAGTCGTAGCCGATACCGGCCTGATAGGCGATGCCGTAGAAATCGTCGTTGAGGGTCTGGCCCGCCAGGCTGTCGCCCGAGGCGCGGCGGAAGAACTCGCCGAAGTCGCGCACCTGGTCCCAATCGGTATCGTTCATCTCTTGCGGCGTGCACGCCAGCTTGTAGCCGTATTTCGCCTTGAAGGCGGACTGTTCGCCGGCGTCGCAGAACAGGTCGCTGCGGTAATAAGTGACCAACACGTCCGGCATCTGCGGGAAGCCGTAGTAATTATCCGTCTTGTGCGGATAGGTCGAGTAGGAAGCCACCAGGTTGGGATGCAGATCCTTGAAGATCGCCTGAAGCTCGGGATCGGCGTCGATGAATTTGTTGAGCTTCATGTAGTAGCCGCCCTCGATGAAGGCGCCCAGCCACTGGCTATCGCTCACCGCCATCTGGTATTTCTCTTCGCCCGACGTGAGCGACGCGGCCAGCTTCTCGTAATAGTTCGGCCACGGGATGAAATCCAGTGCGATGGTGACATTATTGCCGCTCGGCGGCTTGTAATGTTTGTTGGCCAGATCCTGCATGATGCGGGTCGGCGGCCAATCGGGCACCGCCATGTTGATGGTCACGTCGGCGGCCGACGCAAAATTGCCGAAGGCGCCCGAGACCGCCATGGCCATTGCTCCCGCCAGCAGGGCCAATTTGCCCTTCTTGAACAGTTTCATGATGTCGTTCTCCCTTCTAAGGGGTTGGTGTTAAAAAGATATTATCGCCGGACCTTCTCATGGGTCCTTGAAATGAAAGCATCGGGCGCTGCCTGTTTGGCTGATGTCACACGACCAAAACGCCTGAATCTTTCAAAAACAATCGGCCGTCGCGCGGGTTGAAACGCACCCGGATTTCCTCGCCGGCGCCGTGAAGCGCGCCTTCCGCCTCCGGCACCACCATTTGCAGCACTTCGCTTGCCGCCTTCAAATCGAGAATGGTGATGTCGCCTTGCGGCTCGGTGATGGCGATTTCAGCATCGAACGACGCCTCCGTTTCACCATTCGTGGCCAATTTCAAGTCTTGCGGGTGAACGCCGAAGATGAGCTCCGTGCCGGCCTCGAAGGGGGCCAGCGAATTCCTTAAATCGGCTTCCGGCACATGGAGAAACGGCAATTCCAGACTCGGGCCGCCGCCATTGCGGCGCACCGTTCCGGGAATGAGGTTCATCGGCGGATCGCCGACAAGCCGTGCGACGTCGCGGTCATACGGCGCGTCATAGAGATCGGCCGGCGTGTCGATTTGTACGATCTTGCCGTCGATAATCACGCCGACGCGTTCGCCCATGCTGAGCGCCTCGAGCTGGTCCGGCGTGGCGTAGATCATGGTCATGCCGAGCTCGCGGTGCAGACGCTTGAATTCGGCCCGCATGTCGTGCCGGAGCTTGGCGTCCAGATTGGTCAGCGGCTCGTCGAGTAGAAGCAATTCGGGTTGACGGATTATGGCGCGGCCGATCGCCAGACGCTGCTGTTCGCCGCCGCTCAAGGACGCCGGTTTGCGAGTGAGCGTATGGGTAATGCCGAGCATTTCCGCAATTTCCTGAACGCGCAGTTTGATGTCGCGGCGCGCCATTTTTTGCTCGCGCAGCGGATAGGCCAGATTTTGTTCCGTCGTCAGATGGGGATAGAGCGCGAAGCTCTGAAAGACCATCGCGATGCCACGCTGCTGCACCGGTATTCCGGCCATATCGACGCCGTCGAACACGATGCGCCCGGAGTCCAGTTTTTCCAAGCCGGCGATAGCACGTAGCGTTGTCGTCTTGCCCGCCGCGCTGGGGCCGAGGATGACGAAAAATTCGCCGTCCTGAACTTCGAAGTCGATACCGCGCAGCGCTTCGATCTTGCCGAAGTGCTTGACGACCCCGTCAAGGATAAGCTGTGCCAACTTTCCTCCCTCACCGACTGCACGTTTTGTGGCGACGGGCTAGGCCCATATTCTTTAACTATTTTTACGCCAGCTAGATCGGATATCCGGTGCTTTGATACGCACGATACATGCATTCGCGTGCTCAGCTCCCATTTATCGCACTTCATACATAGCGAATGTGAAAAGCAGTGTCTTACCAGCAAGTCTGATTATTGACGGCGGCGAAAAACACAAAGGGCTGCGCAACTTACGCGCAGCCCTTTGCCGAAAATGGCTCCCCGGGTCGGATTCGAACCAACGACCTAGCGGTTAACAGCCGCTTGCTCTACCACTGAGCTACCGAGGAATGGCTCCCTTGATACCGGAGCGCCGCGTTTCGTACGGCGCGCTCGCAAGCCAAGGGCCGGTCATTCGATTTCACGTTTTTAATATATAACAAACCGCATTATGCGGAACCAGCCATTCATTGCCGTCTAATATGGGGCAAATATGGTTAATTTTGTGAAAAATACAATCGCCTGACTGATAGCGCCATGTCTGACAACGAAGAACGCCTGCTGGCAATACGCGAGGACCGCGCGCGCGGCGCCAATCAGCTTGCCGGCGATGCGCTGGCCCTGTTGGGCGCGGCCGCAACGGCGACGCCGGGCCGGGACCCGGCCGAAATCATCGCGCAAGCACATGCTCTTGTTGCGCGCCTGATGACACTTCGCCCGTCCATGGCGGCAATCGGCAATTGGTCGCTTCTTTGGTGGCAGGAAATTAGCGCCCGGCCCGATGAGGCGGCGTCTCTGGTTGCGGAGATGGCGGAACGCCGGCGTGCGGCCGCGGCGGCGCTCACCGATTCCGCCTTGGCGGCGATTGGCGAGGCGCGTTCGGTGCTCACGCTGAGCTATTCCTCGACGATCGAAAATATTGTCGCCCAGGCCGGCAGCCTGGAGCGGGTGGTAATCGGCGAAGGCAGGCCACGCTTCGAAGGCAGGCGTCTGGCGGAATCACTGCTGGGCCGCGTGTCGCGGGTGGAAGTGATTACCGATGCCCAGCTCGCTCATTTCGCGGCACGCACGGACCATGTTCTGTTGGGGGCGGACAGCATCTGCGCCGATTTTTCCGCCGTGAACAAGGTCGGCAGCCTGGCCGCGGCGCTGGGCGCCGAAGCCGCAGGCGTGCCCTGCCTCATCGCCGCCGACAGCTATAAAATCGATCCGGCGCACACGGCCGAGACAATTCCGTTGGAGGAAATGGCGGCGGCAGAAGTTTGGCCCGAACGTCCGGAAATTTGCCGCAATATTTACTTTGAACCCGTCCCGGCGCGTCTGATCGGCGCTTATGCGACCGAAATAGGCGTCTTGACGGCGGCGCAACTGGTGCCCGAGCTTGAGCGATGGCGCCGGCTTCAAGCGAGTTTTCACGACAGCGATTGAGAATCGAAATTCTACGGTTTCTCTTGATCGTGGGTTTCTGATTTATCGCTTTCCGCCAAACGGCGAGCCGTCAACTCCTTCAGTTCGGCGGCGAGCCCCGGATTGTCCTCAAGCAGCCGGTTGAGATCGCGCGCTTGCAAGATCAGCAATTGGCACTCGGTAATGGATATGACATTGGCGACCCGCTCGCTACGGCTGAGGATGCCCATTTCGCCGAAAAATTCGCCCGTCGTCAGGTGAAATGAGTTGGGCGGCAAATCTACTTCGACATCGCCCGAAACGATGAAATACATGGAATCCGCGGCCTCACCCCGGCGAATGACGGTATAGCGCGGCGGCACCGCCCACGGTTTCAACAGGGCCGCGATCTCGGCAATTTTCTCCGCGTCGAGGCCGCCGAAGAAGGGCACC
>PTKB01000071.1 GCA_002937555.1 Alphaproteobacteria bacterium MarineAlpha10_Bin2
GCCGCTTGCACCGGCGAGCCGACAAGCCCGAGGATTGAGGAAATATTGACGATCGCCCCACCGCCGCTTTCGCGCATGGCCGGCAGCGCGAATTTGCAGCCGAAAAACACGCTGTCGACATTGACCGCCATGATGCGGCGCCATTGCTCGGTAGTGGTTTCCTCGAGACCGGCGGCGAAGGCGATGCCGGCATTGTTGACCAGAATATCGAGGCCGCCGAAGCGCTCGACCGTGGCATTAATAATGCGGCGCCAATCGGCCTCCTCCGCCACGTCCAGCGCGAGTGGGAACGCCTCGCCGCCGCGCGCGCGGATGTCGGCGGCGCAGGATTCGGCGCCCGTCCGGTCGATATCGCCGAGGCAGATTTTTGCCCCTTCCTCGGCGAGGCGGAGCGCCGTGGCGCGCCCGATTCCGGCAGCCGCGCCGCTGACGATGGCGATCTTGCCGGCGACTCGGCCGCTATTTGTCTGACACATAACTAATTACCGCCTTTCCCAAGATGCCTATTGCGGGTTACAATAAGCGGCCTTTGACAAAAACACACAAAAAATGGCGGTTTTCTCCCGCGAATCCATAATTCCTGTGAGGAAACTAATTTTCGTATAGAAGATTGCGCGGGACGCCCGTTGCGGCTAGTCTCCAACCCTCGCAAATACGCCGACAGGGGGAAATATGTGCGGAATTGCGGGCATCATGTTCAAAAATGGTCGCACCGATCATGAAACGGGCGTGGCGCTCATCGATATGCTTGACGGTTGTCAACACCGGGGCCCGGATTCGACCGGATTCGCGCTCTATGGTGAGGAACATCGGAACGAGTTGAAACTGCGCTTTCTCGTCGGCGAAGGCGCTGAAGCCAATGAATCCGAGGCGCTGATCAAGACGGCGCTGGAAGCTCATGACGCCGAAATCGTCGAGGACAAGCGCGTCGGCAACACCTATCAGGCTGTGGTGACGTTTGACGGCGATCTGCGCAGCTTCGCCTATGCGATGGAGCATGCGGCGCCTGACGCCAAGGTTATATCGATCGGCCAGAGCTTGGATATCGTCAAGGATGTGGGCAGCGCGCACGATGTAGATGACCGCTTCAATGTGCATAAATTCAAGGGCAGCCACGGCCTCGGCCATGTCCGCCTGGCGACCGAATCCGACGTCCGTCCCGAATCGGCGCATCCCTTCTGGGCCACCGGGTTTTCCGATGTCGCGATCGTCCACAACGGCCAGATTACCAATTACTGGAAAATGCGCCGCCGCCTCGAGCAGCGCGATTTCGAATTCCGCACCGATAACGACAGCGAGCTGGTCGCGGTTTACCTGGCCGACAAGATGGCGCACGGCGCGCCGTTGCGCGAGGCGCTGAAAAGCTCGATCGAGGACCTCGACGGCACGTTTTCGTTTCTCGCCTCGACCAAGGACGAAATCGGCTACGCCAAGGACAATCTCGCCGCCAAGCCGATGGTGATGTACGAGAATGACGACCTCATCGTCATCGCCTCCGAGGAAGTCTCGCTCAACCGCCTGTTTCCGGGCCAAGCGCTGAACACGAAGGAGCCCCCGCCGGGGAGCTACGACACATGGTCCAAATCGACCTAGCGGAAGTCCCCGTCCGTCAGGCCAACGAACTTATTCGCGAATACGGGGCCCAGGGCGAGGATATCGATATCGTCAATCCCGACGCGCGCCATCATATCGGCGTCGGATTGACTGATCCCGTAACCGTGCGCTTGCACGGCTCGGCCGGCTATTTTTGCGCCGGGTTGACCGATGCCGCCCGCTTCGAGGTCGAAAGCAACGTCGGCTGGGGCCTCGGCGATAATATGTACACCGGCTCGGTCGTCGTCGGCGGCAACGCCAGCGCCATCGCCGGCGTGGCGATTCGCGGCGCCGATATCGTCATTCGCGGAAATATGGGTTCGCGCGCCGGGCAGGTGATGAAGGCGGGCACGCTGTTGTGCGGCGGCAACGCCAATTTCATGGCCGGCTATCTCATGTATGGCGGGCGCATCGTCATTTTGGGCGATTCCGGCGAGCGCGTCGGCGAGGACATGGCGGGCGGCGAGATTTACGTCGGCGGCAAGATTCAGTCGCTCGGCTCCGACGCCAAAATGGGCGACAGCGAAGGCGCCGAGATCGACGATATCCGGGAATTTCTCGATCGCTACGAGATTTCCTACAAGGGCGATTTTCAAAAAATCGTCAATGAAGGCAAGAAGCTGCACTACAAGACCTCCGAGCAACAAATGCGCAGCATTCCCTTCGTCGCCTTCTCGGGAAAATCGGATTACTGGAACCCGAAAATCCAGGAAGACATCCATATCAAATCGCAGATCGGGCGCTACCGGGTGCGCGGCTATGGCGGCGCGCGCGAACTGCCGCATCTTTCCGACATCACTTTCGCCCGGGAAATCGCCAATCTGAACGAGATTTCGGACCCGGTTTCCAAGGTCGAGATGCACACCCTGATCGGCGGCAAGCACGGCGCCCAGCCGCTCGATCTTACGATGCCGGTGATGATCGCGCCGATGAGCTACGGCGCGCTTAGCCGCTCCACCAAACAGGCCGTCGGCATGGCCTCGTCGCTCGCCGGCATCGCCGAGAACACCGGCGAAGGCGGCATGAGCGATGCCCAACGCGGCGCCGCCAAGCAGCTTATCTTTCAAATGCTGGGCGGGCGGCTGGGCTGGAACATCCACGACATGAAGCGCGCCAACGGCTTGGAAATATACATCAGCCAGGGCGCCAAGCCGGGCTTCGGCGGCCAGCTCATGGCCAAGAAAGTGACCAAGGAGCTGGCCGAAATCCGCGGCATCCCGGCAGGCATCGACCTGCGCTCGCCGTCGCGCCATCCGGATATCCTCGGCGGCGACGATCTCCTGATCAAGGTCGAGGAAATGCGCGAGGCGACCGGCTACAAGCTGCCGGTGAGCGTCAAGCTCGGCGCCGGGCGCATCCGCGACGACATCAAGATCGCCTTTAAGGACGGTTTCGATTTCGTCGAGCTCGACGGCATGCAGGGCTCGACCGGAGCCGGCGGCGCCGAGGTTATGGAATATGTCGGCATCCCGACGATATCGGCGATCATGGACGCGCTCGACGGCCTGGCCGAGATCGACGCCCTGGGCGATATCCAGATCATTCTCATGGGCGGTCTTCGCGACGGGGTCGACGCGGTCAAATCGCTTTGTCTCGGCGCCGACGCGGTCGCCTTCGGCAACGCCACCATCGTCGCCGGCGGCTGCATTTCCTGCATGCAATGCCATGTCGGCCAATGCGTGACCGGCATCGCGACCCAGGACCCCGAGCATGAGAAACGCTACCGCCCGGAAATCGAAGCGCATAATATTCACCGCTTCCTCGAAAGCGTGCGATGGCAGATTGCCGCGCTCACCCATGCGCTAGGCTATGACAACGTCAAATCTCTCAACCGCGACGACCTGGTGGCCTTGACCCCGGAAGCGGCGGCGATCACCCGCCTACCCTACCGCCCCGACCTGCGCGAACGCCCGTCCCTCGTCGAGGCAGTCTGAGATGACGGCGAAAGACAACGGCGGGGCGAGCAAGAAAATGCTCCTCCCCGCCGAGCTTCCGGACGACACCGGCGATCTCCATTTCGTTCCCGCACCCTGCCAGGTGGCCTGTCCGGTCGGCACCGACGCGCCGTCCTATATCGGCTTTATTTGGGAAGGAAAATTCGCCGAAGCCTTCGAGGCGATCACCGCGACCAATCCGTTCAGCTCGATCTGTGGGCGGGTGTGCGATGCGCCGTGCGAGCCCGCCTGCCGCCGCGTTCAGGCCGACGGCGCGGTGCAGATCCGCAATCTGAAACGGTTTGTCATGGACGAGGTCGGCAACACCCTCGATCCGCCGCCGATCCCGGTCACGCAGAAGGAAACCATCGCCGTGGTCGGCTCGGGACCGGCCGGCCTGGTCGCCGCGCACGATCTCTCGACCGCCGGCTACGAAGTCCATGTCTATGAGATGACCGACCGCCTCGGCGGCTTGATGATCTGGGGGATTCCGGCCTTCCGCCTGCCGCCCGGCATTATCGTCGAGGACATCGAGCGCCTGACCAAGCGCTGTCCGGGCCTTGAGATTCATCTCAACACGGCGCTCGGCGACGATATTACGCTCGAGGAACTAAAAGACCGCCACGACGCCGTGGTGCTCGCCATCGGCTCGTGGTGGGGCAAAACCATGGGCATCCCGGGTGACGATGATTCAAGGGTCATCGATGGCGTGCAGTTCCTGCGCGATGTCAATGACGGCGCGCGCCCGGAAATGCCGGAAACGGTGGTCGTCGTCGGCGGCGGCGACGTCGCCATGGATGCCTGCCGCGTCGCCAAGCGCCTGCCCGGCTGCAAAGACGTCAAGGTAATCTACCGCCGCGGCCCGGACGAGATTCCGGCTCGCGCCATCGAGCTCGAAGGCGCCATCAAGGAAGGCATTGAGTTTATCTATCACACCCAGCAGGTCTCTCTCGCCACCAAGGGCAATCACCTGTCGCTCACCTGTATCAAGACCGAATCGGGCGAGCCCGACGAGGACGGCCGGCGCAGCCCGGTGAACGTGCCCGGCAGCGAGCATGAAATCGAATGCGGCATGGTCATCGCCTCGATTGGCCAGCAAGGCATATGCGCGCATCTCGATGAAAAAGGCATGATGTTGAGCGACCGCGTGCGTACCGATTGGGACACCATGCTGACCGATGATCCGAAGGTGTTTGCCTGCGGCGACGGCGCCTTCGGCGGCTCGACCATCGTCATGGCCATGCATCACGGCCAGCGCGTGGCCTATTACGTCAAAGCCTTTCTCGAGGGGCATAAAAATCCGATGCCCTACCGCCAGCCCTATCGCACCCGCCGCGTGCCGCTGGCGCAGGATCTGGAATGGGAGAAACTGCCGGTCCAGGAACCGGATTTCCATGGCCTCGGCGAAAAACCGATCGAGTTTCCCGAGATCGAGGACACGTATCCCTGGACCGAGGCGCGCGACGAAGCGGCGCGCTGTTACCGCTGCGATGCCGAGACCGGCACCGCCGATTATTCGGTGCGCCACCGCGAGGATATCTTCGCCATGGCGCGCACCAACCCGCTCGACGAAAAGGCGCATGCGGCCATGCTGGCGCGGCGCCTCGAGCCGCGCAGCAATCCTTTTCCCGAGGATCGCCTCGCCACGCTCGACGATCTCACTTTCCTGCCGGCAAATCTGACCCGTTTGGTGATCGATCCCTACCGCGAGGCCTGCCGCATCGATACCGAGCTTGGCGCCGGGCGTTTCACGATGACGGCGCCGTTTCTCGCAACCGGCTTCGACGACGCGCCGGATCAGGTGAGGCGCGCGGTGGCCGAAGGCTTGCGCACCGGCGGCTGCCCTTATGTCGGCGTCCGCCCGATCGCCGAAGACGTGCCCTGGCTGCAACTGGTGCTGCCCGGCCAGATCGCGCCGAGTGCCGACGCGACCGCTCAGATTCATGCCCTCGGACACCAGTTCCGGCCGGTCGAAGCCACGCGTTTGACCGACGATCAGCTTCTCGGCCTCTCGGTTTCGTCGCCGGACGTGCTTGAGGAGACGATTCCCTTCGCCCTGGAGAACGGTTTCGACATGCTTCTCCTCGACGGCAGCCGCGGCCTCGGCACGCCCTGGGCCGAGCTTTCCGGCGAGCCCGACCTCACTATCCTGCGCGATGCCGTCACCATCCTCAGGCGGTTGCGGCGCGAAGAAGAGATCGATCTGGTTTTTTTCGGCGGCGTACGGTCCGGCACCGATACCGCCAAGCTGATCGCCATGGGCAGCATGGCGGTGATCCTCGGCGTGATTCTGGGCCTCGCCGTCGGTGGCGAGATCAACGCCAATCACGAGATGCAATTCGCCGCCGACCGCAGCGACGCCGAGCGCGCCGAGGCGGTGGCCAATATCCTCACCGCCAGCGCCCAGGAAGCCTCGATGATGGCGCGCTGCACCGGCAAGACAAATCTGCACAATGTCGAGCCCGAGGATTTGCGCGCCATTTCGAAAGCCACCGCCGAAGCCACCGGCATCCCTCTCGCGGGTACGCTCTAGACGCGATTCCCCCGGGGCCGAACTTCCATTAGACTGCAGCAATGGAAATTTTTCTGAATTACGGCAAGGCGCAACTTTCCGTAACGTTGCCGGATGAGCTCGACGTCAGCATCATTCGCAAGCCCGAAATGCCACTGCTTGACGATCCCGTGGCGGTGCTGGAAGCAGCTTTCGCAGCGCCCGATGGCGGCCCGCCGCTCGCCGATTTGGCAGCAGGTGCGACGACCGCTTGCATCTTAATTTGCGATATCACCCGGCCGGTGCCGAACGGCGTGTTTCTGCAGCCGCTCGTGCGCGCGCTGTTGGCCGCCGGCCTGGAGAAACGCGGCATCACCATCCTCGTCGCCACCGGGCTGCACCGGCCCAATGAGGGCGCCGAACTGGCCGAGTTGGTCGGCGATTCCTGGGTGATGGAGAACTTCCGCGTCGAAAACCATATCGCCCGCGACGACGCGGCGCATGTGTCGCTCGGCCAAACGCGAAGCGGTACTGTGGTCAGGCTCGACAAGCGCTTTGTGAATGCCGATCTGCGTATCGCCACCGGGCTCGTCGAGCCGCATTTCATGGCCGGCTGGTCGGGCGGGCGCAAAGTGATCGCGCCCGGCGTCGCCCATGCCGAAACCATCACCACCTTTCACAGTGCGCGCTTTATGGAGCACCCGGGTTGCGCCAATTGCATTCTCGACGGCAATCCGCTGCACGAAGAGCAGCTGGAAATCATGGCCATGCTGGGCGGTGCGCAGGCGCTCAACGTGGTGATCGACGAAGCGCGGCGCATCTCCATGATCAATTTCGGCGAGGTGGTGGAGAGCCATATGGCGGCGGTCGATCATGTCCGCGCCTATGCCGAGGTCGGCGTGCCCGAGCGTTTTGCCACTGTGGTCACCAGCGCCGCCGGTTATCCCCTCGACAAAACCTACTATCAGACCGTCAAGGGCATGGTCGGCCCGTTGGACATTCTTGAGCCGGGCGGATCCCTGGTCGTCGCCTCGGCCTGCTCGGAAGGCATGGGCTCGGCGGAATATGTCGCCTCGCAGCGCCGCCTGATCGAGGCCGGTGCCGAGCAATTCCTGCGCGAAATCGAAGCCAAAAGCCATGCTTCGGTCGATGAGTGGCAGACTGAAATGCTGTTGAAGCCGCTCCGCGCCGGGCGCGTCGGCCTCTATACGGAAGGGCTTTCGCAAGAAGAGTTCGCGCTCACCGGCGTTACGCAGATCGCCTCTGTGGCAGCGGCGGTGGCCGAGGCGGTGGCGGCGGCCGGCGACAACCGGGTGGCCGTCATTCCGGAGGGACCCTATGTGGTTCCGCGCTACCGGCCACAGAGTTGAGCCCGTCCAACTCAATCGAGGCCGACGCACCGACCCATAGCCGCTTCGCCGATGTTTGCGTGCTCGCGGCGACGGTGAGCGGCTCCAGCCTCGCCATTATCGACGCGACCGCGGTTAATGTCGCGCTACCGGCGATCCAACAAGATTTCGATGCCGACATCGCTGCCCTACAATGGGTGGTCGAGTCTTACGCGCTGCTTCTCGGCGCGCTTATTCTTGTCGGCGGGGTGCTCGGCGATCATCTCGGGCGCAAGCGGCTATTCGCCATCGGCGTCATCATCTTCGCCGCCGCTTCGGCGTGGTGCGGCCTGGCTTCTGACATTCCTCAGCTGATCGTCGCCCGCGCCGTTCAAGGCGTCGGCGCGGCGCTCGTCGTGCCGGGCAGCCTGGCGCTCTTGAGCGCCCATTTTCCGGAAGCGCGGCGCGGCCGCGCCATCGGGCAATGGGCTTCGTTCACGACGCTCGCGATCGCGCTCGGCCCGGTGCTGGGCGGCGTGCTGGTGGATGTGGCGTCGTGGCGCTGGGTGTTTTTCATCAATTTGCCGATCGCCATCTTTCTGCTCGCGGTGCTCTATGCCGGCGTTCCCGAAAGCCGCGACGAAAGCAGGGCGCAGAGGCTCGATATCGCTGGCGCCGTGCTGATCACCCTCGGCCTCGGCGGTGTTGTGTATGGCCTGCTCGAATCCTCGCGCCTCGGCTTCGCCGCCGCTGAAGTGTGGGGCGCGATGGTGGCGGGTCTGGTGCTTACCCTCCTTTTCATTTATCGGCAGATGACGGCCGCATCGCCGATGCTGCCGCTCGGGCTGTTCCGCTCGCGCGCCTTTTCCGGCGCCAACATCATGACTTTCCTGCTTTACGGCGCAATGAGCGGCAGTCTATTTTTCCTGCCGTTCAACCTGATGCAGGTGCAGGGCTGGAGTGCCACCGAGGCTGGCGCTTCCTTGCTGCCGCTGATCCTCGCTATCGCCATCTTTTCGCTTGGCGCCCAGCGGTTGGTCGCGCAGTTCGGCGAGCGCCTACCGCTCGCCGTTGGCGCCGCTGTCGCCGCGCTCGGCTTCGCACTTCTCGCTATTCCGGACAGCGAAAGCGGCTATTGGTCGGGCTTTTTCCCCGGCATTGCCGTGGTCGGATTGGGGCTTGGCATCGCCGTTGCGCCACTTACCATCGTGGTCATGGCGGCCGTGCCGGCGAACCGCGCCGGCCTTGCTTCGGGCGTCAACAACAGCGCCTCGCGCGTCGCCATGCTGATCGCCGTTGCGGTATTCGGCGTGGTCATGTTCGAGATATTTTCAGGGCAGCTGGAGGCGGCGTTGCAATCCCTGCCGCTCGACGGTGCGAGCCGCGCCGGGATCGCCGCCCGCATGGCCGAATTGGCCGGGCTGCAAGCGCCGCCTGAGCTCGGCGCCGAGTCGACAAGCCTGCTGCGCGACGCCGTCGACGATTCCTTCGTCGCCGGTTTTCGCGCCGTCGCTTTGATTTCCGCCGGCCTCGCCTTGTTGAGCGCCTTGGTCTCCGCTTTGACGATACCGCCGCGGTCGATAACGAAGTAGGCTGGCGATCATGCGAACGCCGCTAACCGAATTGGATGGCGCAAAGTTTGACGTCGCTGTGATCGGCGCCGGCGTCAATGGCGCGAGTGCGGCCCAGCATTTGGCGGCGGCGGGCTTCACGACGCTCTTGGTGGAGCAGAATGATTTCGCCTCGGGCTCGTCGAGCCGTTCGAGCCGGCTGCTGCATTGCGGCCTGCGCTATCTCGCGCCGGGCACGTCGATGTGGGAATTCGCCTTCCACCCGCGCCGCCTGATGACGGCGCTCACCATGGCGCGCCAGGCGATGGTCGCGCGCAGCCAGATGGTGCGCGAGACGCCCGAGCGCGTGCGCGCCATGACGTTCTCCTATCCGATCTACAAGGAAATGCCTTACGCGCCATGGCAGATCGATCTCGCGTTCAAGATCCTGAAACGGTTGGGCCCCAAGGACGTGCCGCTCGATTACCGGCGGCTCAGCCGCGCTGAAGCACGGCAGAAGCCGCTCTTGAAATGGCTGCGCGATATCGATGCACTGAAAGGCATCGCCCGGTTCCGTGAATACCGCTTCGACTGGCCCGAGCGCATCGCCCTCGATGCGGTACTCGATGCCGCACGCCTCGGCGCGGTGGTGCGCAACCACACGGCGCTCGCCGGGCTCGAGCAGGAGGCGAGCGGCAATTGGCGGCTTACCCTGGCCGACGGGCCGGACGGCTCGGAAGCAACGGTCATGGCGCGCGCCGTGGTGAACACGGCCGGTATCTGGATCGACCGGGTAAACCGCATGGCCGACGCAAAGGTCGGACGGCGCATCACCGGCACCAAGGGCATTCATTGCATGTTCCGCCTGCCGCCGGAATGCGCCGACCAAGGCATCGCCAGCATGAACCGGGATGACGGGCCGTTCTACTGCGTGCCGTGGCGCGGGCTGCATTATGTCGGCCCGACAGAGATGTTGTACGACGGCGATATCGACGATATCCGCCCGGAAGAAGAAGAAATCGAATGGCTCCTCGGCGAAGCCAATCATTTGCTGCCCGGCGCCGAATTCAAACGCGAAAACATGCTCTTTGCCTGGGCCGGGGTGCGTCCACTCACTTACGACCCGGCCCAGCCCAAAGGCGCGCGCAGCCGCGAGCTGCACGATCTTTCCGGCGACGGCCTCGACAATATGTTTGCCCTCACTGCCGGGCCGATCATGACCCATCGCTCGGCGGGGGATATTCTGACGAAGCGCGTGGCCCAACGGGTGCGACCGTCGGGCACGCCAGGCGCGCTCAGCTTCGCCGCCGGCAAGTTTCCCGACAACACCAACTCGCCGGCCATCGACGACGAGTGGCCGGAATCGACCTTTGCCGACTTGCGCCATGCGGCGGCGCATGAAATGCCGGTTGATCTCATTGATCTTCTGTTCCGCCGCTCGGGCAATGGCTGGACCGCCTCGATGGCGGCGCCGATGGCCGAGGATGCGGCGCGCGAAGTGGCGTCGGAGATGGGCTGGGACGAAGCGCGCATCGCGGCGGAAACGAAAGCCTACCGCACTCATGTCGCGCGCAATCATCTATGGCATGGAGAGACTGACTAGGTCGTGTACCCATAAGGGGGATTCCCAAATCGCTTCGGATGTGATTCAAGCTCCCGAACTGTGGGAG
>PTKB01000072.1 GCA_002937555.1 Alphaproteobacteria bacterium MarineAlpha10_Bin2
ATAGCCGAACTCGGGCACGTTGGTCTTGCCGGTGACGATGGCGCCGGCGGCGCGCAGGCGTTCAACCACGATATCGTCCACGCCGCCGTTGAAATCCTTGTAGACGAACGAGCCGGAAACGGTGGGCAAATCCTTGGTGCAGATCAGATCCTTGATGCCGACGGGAACGCCGGCGAGCGGCCCCGGGTCCTTGCCCGCCATGATGTCTGCCTCGAGCGCCTTGGCCGCCGCGCGCGCCTGATCGGGGCCGGGCGTGCAGAAGGCGTGCAGGACGGGCTCGAGTTTATCCATGCGCGCGATGCTGGCGTCGATCACCTCGACCGGCGAGAGTTCCTTGGCGCGTACCTTGCCGGCCAGCGTGACCGCGTCCATGCGGCAGATTTCGTTGCCATTCGCCATTGTTCCGATCTCCTTGGTGTTAACGCATCAACAATCCGCCGTTGATATCGAGTGTGTGGCCGGTGATCGTCGCGGCGGATTCAGAGGCAAGATAGGCCACCGCCATGGCGATTTCATCGGCCTCGGTCATGCAGCCTATCGGCATCGCGCTAGTGACGCTTTCGATGGCTTCTTCATCCATGCTGCCGCTTACCATGCGTGTATCGACGAGCGCCGGTGCGATCGCGTTGACGGTGATGTTGTGCGGCCCGAGCAAGCGGGCGAAGTTTTTCGTGAGGCTCACCACGCCGCCTTTCGAGACGGCGTATACGCTGGTGCCGTAATATCCGCCGGTATGGGCGGCCTGACTGGTGAAATTGACGATGCGGCCCCACCCGGCCATTTTCATCGGCTCCGCCGCGGCACGGCAAAGAAAGAATTGGCTTTTGACGTTGGCGTCCATGGTGCGCGTCCAGGCCGCTTCGTCGATTTCGTCCAATTGCAGGCGCTCGATGATGCCGGCGACGTTTACCAAGATGTCGAGGCGGTTGTGCCGTTCCAGCGTCTCGGCGACCAGGCTCTCGCAATTGCCCGGCCTTGAGAGGTCACAGGCGATGGCAACGTGTCTTTCCCCTTCAAGACCGGAAACGCTTTCCCCGAGTGCCTCGCCGTCGATGTCGCAGGCGACGACATGGGCGCCAAAACGGGCGAACAACTCGGCCGTGGCGGCGCCGAGGCCGCGCGCCGCACCGGTGACGATCGCCACCCGCCCCGGCAGGCCGAAATCGGTGCTCAATTGATATAGCCTTCGAGCTCTTTCTTCAGCTTCAGCGTTTCGGTGATCACGTCCACGTCATAGCAGCCGCGGTAATTCACGCAGACATATTCGAGCGCCACATTGCCGTCATGGCCGTGCTTCTTGAGGGCGCCGAGAATATGCTCGAAATCGAGAATGCCGTCTTCCATGCGGCATTGCAGGCGCTCGCGGTTGGCTTGCCGTGCATGGACATGGCCGGCGTGCGGAATTAGCACGTCGACTTCTTCTTCCGTGTGGCCCTGCGGCATGAAATGCGAGTAATCGAGGCTAATCATTAGGCCCGGCACGTCCTCAAGCATGCGCTGGCATTTGGGCAGCGTGCCCATGACGGATTCGCCGTGCGGTTCGGGCCTTAGCTCGACATCATATTGGCCGCCATGATCGACCATTCGGCGCATCTCGTCGCGCGAGATTTCGTAGGCCTGCTCTTCGTCTTGACCGTCGTCCTTGTAGACGATGCCCGAGCTGATCGTGATACCTGGACACCCCACCGCATGACAAAATGCGACAAAGGATTTGTACATCTCGAAATTGTCGTCGCGCATCCGTTTATCGGGAACTGTAACCGTACATTTTAGTTCATTTGCAAGCTTATCCAGATATTTGTTGCGAAACCAAATGAAGCTATTATCGACGTCGAGACCGAGCGGTTCCATGATCCGGCGCACCCTGTCAGCCTCGGCCACGGGATCAGCCCGGAGCGCCGGCCAATCGATATGCGCCCAGCCCACCGCGGTGTGATCGAAGCCGAGCGCGCGCACGATTTGCGCCGCGCCTTCGAGCGGCAGATGCCCTTCGAGATGTTGAATGCCGAAACTCCAGCACGGCACGCCGAGACCGATCGCCATATTCCGCTCTCCCCTAAATTTGTTTTTGTTGTGAGAGAGTCTATCCACTAGACAGCGCCGCGCCAAATAAAACAAACTCGATCCGTGACCGACACGCCCGCGCATACACTCGTCATCGGCACCGGCGTTATGGGGCCGAGCCTGGCGCTTTGTTTGGCGCTGGCCGGTCACCCAACGGCGCTCGTGGCGCGCCGCAGCGAGGCTATTCCCGAGGCCGAGGCCGCAATCGAAACCGCGTTTCGGGAACTTGCCGAAGCGGAACTGCTTCCGGTGAGCGCCGAAGGCTGGCGCGGCCGTCTCTCCTTCGGCAACGATTTGGCGGCCGCCGCAAGCGATGCCGAATTCGCCTTCGAAGCGATCTCCGAGGATGCTGAAGCCAAGCAAGCACTGTTTGTGGCGCTTGAGGCCGTCGCGCCGCCCGAAGCGATATTGGCCAGCACCACGTCCGGCATGGCGGTCGACATCATTGCCCGAAAGTGCGCGCGCAAATACCGCGTCGCAGTAGCCCATTTCGCCAATCCGCCGCATTTGATGCCGGCGGTCGAGGTAGTGCCGGGTAGTGCCACCGACGGTGCCGTCATGGATCGCCTGTGCGCTTTCGTACACGGTCTCGGAAAGCAACCGATCCGCCTCAAGCGCGACCTTCCCGGCCATCTCTTTAACCGTCTGCAATTCGCCCTCATGCGCGAGGCATTCGCCCTGGTGCGCAATGGCGCCGCCGACGCGGAGGACATCGACAAGGTGGTAAAAGAAGGTTATGCGCTCCGCCTCGCTGCAGAAGGGCCGCTGGAAAAAGCCGATCTGGCCGGCCTTTCCCTAGTGGCGAGCGTGGCGCAATATCTCTATCCCGATCTCGATACCAGCCAAACGCCCGAGGATCTGAACGGCATGATCCAGGACGGCAACAGCGGCGCGAAGGCGGGGCGCGGCTTCTTCGACTGGACGCCGGAACGGAGCGCTGCCGTGGTGGCCGAGCGCAACCAGGAAGTCATCAGGCACCTCAAGCGCCTGCGCGCCCGGCGCGGCACAATGGAAGGCGGATAAAGTTTGGATAAACATAACAGCAGCGGCCCGGCCTTGCGCCGCAGCTTGCTCTTTACCCCCGGCCTGCGCACCGACCGATACGCCAAGGCGCTTTCCGGCGCCGCTGATATGGTCTGCATCGATCTCGAAGACGGTGTCGCGCCGGATTTCAAGATAGAGGCGCGCGACAAGGCCATCCCTGCCCTGTTCGATGCCGCGCTGGGCGGCGGCGCGGCGCGCGCCATGCGCATCAACCCGATCAAGACGCAAATCGGAATGCGCGACTTGTTGGCGCTGTGCGATTTCGGATCGGCCCCGCCCGCCCTGTTGCTGCCCAAGATCGAATCGCCCGAAGAGGTGCGCTGGGTGGCAGAAATCTTGGACGAAGCCGGCTACGCGCCAACTCGGCTGATGGTGATCATTGAAACCGGCCGCGCGCTCGAGGCGGCGCTCGACATCGCCGCCGCGTCGTCACGCATCGATACGATGCTGTTCGGCGCCGCCGATCTGTCCGCCGAGTTCGGCTCGACCCTGGATTGGGAGGCGCTGCATTATGCCAGGAGCCGCGCTGTTCACGCCGCGTCGAGTGCCGGACTAGATTTGATCGACGTGCCCAGCCTCGATATCAAGGACGAAGAAGGCTTGAAGCGCGAGGCGCGACTGGCGCAGCGCATGGGCTTTACCGGCAAGGCGGCGATTCACCCCATTCAGGTGCCACCGATCAACGAAATCTTTTCACCCGACGCCGAGACCATCGCCTTTGCCCGCCGGGTGATCGAAGCCTATGAGGAGAGCCATGCGGGCGTCGCCTTGCTCGACGGCAAGGTGGTGGAAATGCCGGTGGTCCGCGCTATGCGCCGGGCGCTGGCGATTGCCGATAAGATCGCCGCCGGCACGCAATGACGCCGCTCTCCGCAATTAAGGTGCTGGCCGTCGAGATCGGCGCGGCGGGGCCGTGGTGTTCGCGCATGTTGGCCGATATGGGGGCGGAGGTGGTCAAGATCGAGCCGCTCAGCGGCGATCTGACGCGCCATTGGGATGGCGCCTGTCGGGGCCTCTCCGCCGCCCATGTCTTCCTCAACCGCAATAAAAAATCGCTCACGCTCAATCTGAAATCCGACGAAGGGCGGGAGATCTTCCTCAAGCTTGCGGCCGAGGCCGATGTGATCATCGAGAATTTCAAGCCCGGCGTCGTCGCTCGGCTCGGCATCGATTACGAAGCCGTGCGGGCGGTCAAGCCGGACATTATCTATGGTCATATTTCCGGCTTCGGCCAGGACGGCCCGTACCGCGACCAAAAAGCCTATGACATGATCATCCAAGGAGAGGCCGGCTATATCCTGATGACCGGCACGGAAGAAGCGCCGGCCAAGATTCCGGTCTCGATCTGCGACGAGACGGCGGGATTTTACGCTGCGCTCGGACTCCTCGGCCTCCTCAACCGCCGCCACGAGAGCGGCGAGGGTGGCGAGTTCGAAGTCTCAATGCTGGAATGCGCCGCCACGCTCCTCGGCTATGCGCCGCACTTCCTATGGCACCGCGGCGAGGAGCCGCTCCGCACCGGCTTGCGGCACGGATTGCTCACCCCGTATGGGCCCTACAAGGCGGGCGACGATCTGTGGTTTTCTCTCGCCGTCTTAAGCGAAGCGGCGTGGCGCAAGCTCTGTGAAGAGGTTGTCGAAGCGCCGGAGCTGTTTGCCGATGCGCGCTACAAGGACAATGAATCGCGTATCGCCAACCGCGCCGCCCTCGAAGGCCGTCTGGTCGAGCTGTTCATGGCCGAGCCCAAAGCCGAATGGCTGACACGCTTGCGTGCCGCGGGTATTCCGTGCGGCGGCGTCAATACCCTCGGCGAAGTGCTTGAACATCCGCAGCTGAAGGCGCGCGGCGCCATCGGTGAGCTGAGCTCCTCGGTCGGGCCGCTTAAGGAGTTCTTGAGCCCGATCCGCATCAGCGGCGAGGCGCCGGTGTTCGATCATTTGCCGGACCTCGGCGAGCACAGCGATGAAATCTTGCAAGCGCTCGGCTATGACGCACCGGCCCGCGCCCGGCTCAAGGATTCGGGCGTCGTCTGAATTAGCGACGGGAGGACGGCATGGATTTCGAGTTCAGTCAGGACCAAAAAGTTTTGCAATCCGCCATCGTGGATTTCTTGAACAAGCAGCCGTTCGACAATGTCTATTGGCGCGAGAAAGAAGAGAAAAGCGAATGGCCGATCGAGTTTTGTACCGCCATGGCGGAAGGCGGCTGGCTCGGCGCGCTTATCCCGGAGGAATATGGCGGCGCCGGCATGGGCCTCACCGAAGGCTGCATTCTGATCGAGGAGATCGGACGCCATGCCGGCATCAACGCGACCACCGCCGTGCACACCTCGATCTTCGGACCGTGGCCGTTGATACTGCATGGCTCGGAAGAGCTCAAACAACGGGTGTTGCCGCGCATCGCCAAGGGCGAGTTCATCGCCTTCGCCATCACCGAGCCCGATATCGGTTTCGATACCACGCGTGTCGCCACCTCGGCGGTGCCGAAGGACAACGAGACCTATGTCATCAACGGGCAAAAGGCGTTTTGCTCGCGGGTCAAGGAATCGCAGATCCTCATGCTCGTCGCCCGCACCACGCCCTATGAAGAGGCCGAAAAGCGCACCCAGGGCATTACCCTCTTTTTCACCGATCTCGATTGGAACACTGGTGCGCTGGAAGCGCATGAGATGCACAAGATGGGGCGCAACGCCGTGCCGACTTATCAGTTCTTCATGGACGATTGGGAGATTCCCGCCGCCGATGTGTGCGGCGAAGTCGGGCGCGGCTTCTATTACCTGTTGGACACGCTCAACCCGGAGCGCATTGCGGTTGCCGCGCAGTCGGTCGGCCTCGGCCATACCTGCGTCGCCCGCGCCGTCGAGTATGCCAAGGAGCGCGTCGTGTTCGACCGCCCGATCGGCCGGAACCAGGCGATCCAGTTTCCCCTCGCCGAAGCCTATAGCCGCCTCGAAGCAGCGCGCCTGATGACCTACAAAGCGGCTTGGCTGTTCGACCGCGGCGAGCCGTGCGGCGCCGAATCGAACATGGCCAAGGTGCTGGCGTCCGACGCCGCCTTCTTTGCCGCCGACCGCGCGGTGCAAACCCATGGCGGCTACGGCTATATGCGCGAATTCGATGTCGAACGCTATTTCCGCGAGCTCCGGCTGATGCAGATCGCGCCGGTAAGCCAAGAGATGGCCTATAATTATCTCGCCCAGCACGTGCTCGGGCTGCCGAGATCCTATTGACGCAACACTGATTTAAGAAAGAGGAGACGCGACATGGTGGCAAGAATGAAAGAAGTCGGCCCGAACCGCTTCCGCGAGGATTACGGCCGCTATTACGAGGATTTCGAAGTCGGCCATATCTATGAACACCGGCCCGGGCGCACCATCACCCAGACCGACAACACCTGGTTCACGCTCCTCACCATGAACAAGCACCCGCTGCATTTCGATCTCGACTACGCCAAGAACAGCGAGTTCGGCAAGCCGCTGGTGAACAGCGCCTTTACACTGGCCGTCGTCGCCGGCATGAGCGTTGCCGACGTGAGCCAGAAAACCATCGCCAATCTCGGCTGGGACGACATCAAGCTGACCGCCCCGGTGTTCGCCGGCGATACCCTCTATGCCGAATCCGAAGTGCTGGCCAAGCGCGAATCCAAGTCGCGCCCCAACGCTGGCATCGTCAAGGTGAAGACCACCGGCCACAAAGAGGACGGCACCGTGTTCATGACGTTCGAGCGCAACATGCTAATCCCCAAACGAGGCCACGCGGTAGATGATAAGGCGGAGTTATACTGAGCGAGGAGTACCAAGGCCGCGCACCGAAGTGACAAACTCTTCCGCCCCGGCGGGGAGGAAGGGACGGGTTGGAGGAGCGTGCCAAGCGCGCGGCGCGCGCTAAGTTTATCCCCTCTCCCAAGCCTTCTCCCCTTCGGGGAAAGGGTATTTTCACTATCTGAGCGGTTCCAAAATGGAGCAGAAATTGGCCACCGCAGTACCGCCCATGTTGAAGATGCCGGCGAGCTTGGCGTCCTTGACCTGAATGCCGCCGGCGGTTCCGGTCAGTTGCTTGGCGCTCATAACATGCATGGAGACGCCGGTGGCGCCGATCGGGTGGCCCTTTGATTTGAGGCCGCCTGAGGGGTTGACCGGTAACTTGCCGTCCATCTCCGTCCAGCCTTCGTGAATGGCGCGGGCGCCTTCGCCGCGCGGCGTGAGACCCATGGCTTCGTATTCCATGAGCTCGGCGATGGTGAAGCAGTCATGGGTCTCGACGAAATCGAGATCGTCGAGGGTGAGGCCGGCATCGCCGAGCGCCTGCCCCCAGGCCTTCTCGCAGCCGTCGAGCAGCAGAATGTCGCGCCGGCTCATGGGCAGGAAATCGTTGACGTGCGCCGTGGCGCGGAAGATCACCGCTTTCGGCATGGCAAGGGCGCTTTCGACGTCGCTCAGCACCACCGCGGCGGCGCCGTCGGAAACGAGCGAGCAATCGGTGCGCTTGAGCGGCCCGGCGACGAGCGGGTTCTTGTCCGACACGGTGCGGCAGAAATCGTAGCCGAGATCTTTTTGGATGTGCGCCAGCGGGTTGCGCGCGCCCGCCTTGTGGTTCTTCGTGGCGATCTTGGCCAGGGCGTCCGTTTGGTCGCCATGGCGCTGGAAATAACTTTCGGCAATGGTGCCGAACACGCCGGCGAAACCGCCCTCGATATCGGCCTCTTCCTTGACGTAGGAGCCCTTCAACAGATTTTCGCCGATTTCCGGACCGGTCGCGCCGGTCATCTTCTCGACGCCGACCACCAGGACGAAGCGGGCGCGCTTGGCCTCGATGGTCTTGATGCCCTGATAAATCGCCGCGCTGCCGGTGGCACAGGCATTCTCGACCCGCGTCGCCGGTACGAAGCGGAGCGCGTCGTCGGCCTGCAAAGCGAGCGAGGCGGTAAATTCCTGGCGCGAGAAGCCGACATTGCAATGTCCGACGAAAATTTCGTCGATATCCGCGGCTTCGAGGCCGGAATCGGCGAGCGCACCCTGGGCCGCCTGAACGATCAGCGATTCGACGTCCTCGTTCTCATGTTTTCCGAACGGCGTGTGGCTCCAGCCGACGATGCAGGCGGTCATGCGCTCTCTCCTTGAAATTTCAAGCGGATACTATGATCCCGGGCGGATGGAGCGGCAAGCTTTGGTTGGCTGAGATAGTTGCAAAGTATACTATTTAACCTTAGTCCCTGTAACGAAACCATGGTCGGCGAAATGGGTAGCAAAAAAACAGTGACGAATCAGCGAAACGCGCGACCGGGCGCAGGGCTGCCGTTAGTGAAATGGGAAATTCCATGTCCCTGATCGCCATTATCGACGACCAGATTACCAACCGGCGCATTTATGCCCGACTGGCGGCTTCGATCGTGCCGGATGCGAATGTGGAAAGCTTCGCCGATCCGATCAAGGCGCTGGAATGGAGCAAGGAAAATATTCCCGATATCGTGATCAGCGACTTCAAGATGGGCACCATGAACGGCGCCGCCTTTACTGCCGCTTTCCGCGCCCAGGAAGGCTGCGAGGATGTGCCGGTGATCATCGTCACCGCGTTCGAGGACAAATCGTTCCGCTACCGCGCGCTCGACGCCGGCGCCACGGATTTCATCACCAGTCCGGTGGATGCGCGCGAGTTCGGCACGCGCCTCAGAAATCTGTTGCGGCTGCGCCGTAATCAGCTCGATCTGCAAAAGCACGGCGCGAAATTGCAGGAGAAGCTCGAGAAGAATACCCGCCTCGGCGATCAGGCGCTGCGTCAAAGCGAAGAGATGCTGCGCCTGGTGATCGACACCGTTCCGGCCCTGATCAGCGCCACGGACGGCAATTCCAATTTCGAATTCGTCAACCGCAAGCTGGCCGAAACGCTCCGCGTCGAGCCGGACGACGCGGTCGGCAAAACCGTCGGCGATCTGATGGGACAGGAATTCGGCCGCCGCAGCCAAGAAGTCGACAAGCAGGTGTTCGAAAGCGGCCAGACGATCGCCGCGATCGAAGAAGACTTCGAAGACGTGAGCGGCGACACTCGCACCCTGCTCACCACCAAATCGCCACTCCGCGATCAGGATGGCGGCGTACGCAATGTGGTGACGGTCTCCCTCGACATTACCGAGCGCAAGGAAGCCGAGCGCCAGTTGCACAAGCTGTCGAGTGCGGTTGCGTAATGCCCCAATGCGGTCCTGATCGCCGATCCGGACGGCACGGTGGAATATGTCAATTCGCGCTTTGGCGAAATGACCGGCCTCAGTGGCGAAGACTATATCGGCGGCGATTTGTTCGCCTGGCACCCGGATGCCTCACCGCCGCAGAACCCGGAACAGACTCTCGCCGAGGCCAAGGAAACCGGCTCGGCGCAGCGCGAATTCCTGCTTAAGCGCGGCGACGGCAGCGCATTTTGGTGCCGCGAAATGACCAGCGTGATCCGCGATAGTGACGGTGAGGTGACGCATTATCTTTCGATCACCGAGGACATCACCGATCGCAAACAGGTCGAGGCGCAGCTTATACAGACGTCGAAATTGGCCACACTCGGCCAGATGGCAGCTGGCATGGCGCATGAGTTGAACCAACCGCTCTACATCATCCGCATGGCAGCCGATCGCTGTTTGATGGAAATGGATGAAGGCACCCTCGAGCGCGAGACCGAGCGTGAGCATTTCGAAATCGTCGTCGAGCAGTGCCAGCGAATGGCCGATATTATCGGTCATTTGCGCATTTTCGGACGCCGCGATGCGCTCGAGCCGAGCCTGATGGACCCCTCGGCCTGCGTCCGCCGCGCGGTCGAGATGGTGCTCGAGCAGTACCGCCTGGAAGATATCGAGATCACCGCCGAAATTCCCGAGGAGGCGCATGTGGTGATGGGCCATCCCATCCGCCTCGAGCAGGTGCTGGTTAATCTTCTGAGCAATGCGCGTAACGCAATTTTGGAAAATGCGCAGGAAGAGGCGGACGGCCCGAAAGGCCAGATCGCCGTTGCCCTGGCCGATGATAAGAGCACGAGCCAAATCTCCGTGACGGTGCGCGACTCAGGCGGCGGTATTCCGGAAGACAAGCTCGATTCAATATTCGAGCCGTTTTTCACCACCAAGGAAGTCGGTCAGGGCATGGGTCTCGGGCTTTCCGTCAGCCAGAGCATCGTTAGCGAAATGGCCGGCGAATTGTCGGCATCGGCGAGCGGCGCGGGCACCTGTTTTACGCTGACCGTGCTCTACCATCAACAACACCGCTAAATCAATGGGTTAGGGGTTGATACAGTCGCGCTCAGTAGCGCCCAGTAGCGCTCAGTCACGCCTAGTCGTGGCACATTCGTGCTACCTCGGCAATTTCGGCACTATTTCGGCACTTCGTCGACAGGTCTGGGACATAATGTGGTATGCCGGATTCGCCCCCAATTTGCCCTAGATGCGGCTCCCAAGTGTGGGAGGA
>PTKB01000073.1 GCA_002937555.1 Alphaproteobacteria bacterium MarineAlpha10_Bin2
AACCCATACCGAGCGCCAGCGCGATCAGCGGCGAGAGAACGAAAGATATTGTCGTACCAGGGGCCGGCGATATAGCCGCCATTGGACGGCGCCCGGGCGACGCCAAGCCCCGCCGGTCGGCCCGGCGCCGATGACCTGCCAGGGCTCCTTCAGCGCCGGCAGAAACCGGGCCGAGAAACGCGTGAGCCGCGCAACATCCGTCTCTTTACTCGCCATTACGCCGATATATTAGCGCAGATTCGGAAGCTTCGGGTTGCTTAGCCGGGCGGCCGGCGGGGGAAGGGAAGATGAATGAGACCCTATTGGAAGGGCCGCCCCGCATCGAACAGATTGCGCCCGTTGGGGCCCTTGCTGCCGCGCGGCTCTTTTGTGGCATCGAAATTCAGCTCGACGATGACGCCGCTCGGGTCCTGCACGAAGAGCTGCCACAGCTTGAAATCGGGGATATCGAATTGCCGCCAGGTACAGCGGTACTTTTTACAGACTTCCTTCATTTTATCGAAGCCCTTGGCGCGCAGCGCAACATGGTCGACGGGTGCTGAGCCCTGGTTATATTTGTAATTGCCGGCATGGGTCTTGGCAGCGTCGCCGCCATAGATGTGGAACATGGTTTCGCCCATCTCCAGCCAGACGCCGGGAAATTTAAATTCCGGCCGCTCGACCTTCTTCATGCCGAGAACCTTGGTGTAGAACTTCTCGGTCGCGGCCAAATCCTTGCTCTTGATCGCCACATGGTGCAGGTCAATCAACGGCATGGCGGAACCTCCCATTTAGAATAGCTACGATCGGCTGCATCTTACTCCTTCTCCGCATAGGAGCAATATCCACCGCCGACACCAGCATCAGGGCTGAGTACGCGCGGCCCATTAGGTTTGATACGCAGGCCAGGTCGCAGGTTTCGGTAGGGAAATTTGCGCGTGTCGGCGAGATTTGGGCCGGGGGCGATGGCGGTGATAATTCGCGCCGCGATTGGCTGGAAATCGGCGCGGAAATGCACCGAGCTTTTGAGTACCAGGATTTTCTGTTCGCTCGGCTCGAGGCCGAGATGGCGGAAGAGCGACTGGTCCGCCGCCTGAAATTTCCGGCTGGCGACGATGACGCGCACATCGGCGCCTTTGTCGGCGACCTGAAGCAGCGCCATTTTGCCCAATTCCATGCGCGCGCCGCGCCACATCGGGCCGGTGGCGGTGAAATGACCGTCGCCAAGGCGCTCGACGCGAAACTTGCCTTCGAACGGGCGCTGGCCGGGTTGGCCGGATTTCGCTCCGAGCGCCGCCGAAAAGCGGTGACCCTCGCCGGCATGATGCGCTGCCTCGGCCACTTCGGGATCGTGCAGGATGGCCAGCACGGCGCCCTTTGCGCCGCCGCGCAACAACGCCTCGAGCATGCCCACGGTATCGGAATTGCCGCCGGCGCCGGGATTGTCCTGGGTGTCGGCGATGACGAACGGGCCCGCATCGCTATTCGCCATGGCAAGCTGTACCGCCTCGTCGGGGCTGAAAAGTTGTTCCGAGAAGTCGCCCTCGGCGGCTTCGATTTCATCGGCCAAACGATCGACCGCATGCCGCACCGCCGCCGCATCCGGGCCGCAGCCATAGACTGACGGGCCGCAGATGGAAATATCAGCGGGCGGAAATCCCATGGCGAAAGACAGCCGCCACACGCCAGGCGCCGCTTCCAAATCGGCGAGGCGGCGATAGAGTCCGCCGGCCGGCTCTTCCATGGTGCATTGGGCATTGATCGGAATGAGAAAATCGATCGGCCGGAGGTGATGGGCGGAAGCGCCGCCGGCGTGCAATATATCGCCCATCAGCTGCGCCGCACGGGCACCGGTTTCGCCCATATCGATATGAGGATAGTTGCGATAGGCGGTGAGCGCGGATGCGGCGTCGCACATCTCGGCGCTGATATTGGCGTGAAGATCGAGGCTGGCGACAATCGGCGTTTCGGGCGCCAGCGCGGCGCGGACGCGGCTGAGGAGCGCGCCCTCGCCGTCTTGAAAATGCTCCGTCACCATGGCGCCGTGCAGATCGAGATAGACGGCGTCGGGTTTTGTCGCGGCGATGTCTTCCAGCAGCATGGCGGAGACGCGCTCGAACGCGTCCTCCGTCACATGCGCCGAGGGCGAAGCGGAACACCAGGAAAGCGGCAGAAGCTCATGGCCCGCATCGTGGGCCGCAGCGACAAATCCGGCGAGCGGCAAGTTGATTCCCGCCACGGCGTCGAACAGGTCATCGCCACGGGTTAGCGCCGGCCAGGCATCGGCTTGGGCGAAGGCGCCATAGTCTGCCTGGACCGGGGCGAATGTGTTGGTTTCGTGCTGAAACCCGCCGACGGCGATTCGCGCCATCGAACTAAATGTCGGCGAAACAGGAAGTTTCCGCCGCGGCGCCGGGATGAGTGACGGCGCCTTTGTAGGCCGGGCCGACGGTGGCGGCATATTTCCACAGCACGCCGGAGCGGTAATCGTTGTCGCGCGGCTTCCATTGCTCGCGCCTTGCCGCCAGTTCGGCATCGTCGAGGGCGACGCTCATCTCGCCGGTCTCCGCATCGATGGTTATCTGATCGCCGTCCTGCAACAGGGCGATCGGCCCGCCGACAGCGGCCTCAGGCCCGACATGGCCGACGCAGAAGCCGCGCGTCGCGCCGGAAAAACGTCCATCGGTGATGAGCGCCACTTTGTCGCCCATGCCCTGGCCGTAAATCTGCGACGTCACGGCCAGCATCTCGCGCATTCCGGGGCCGCCTTTTGGGCCCTCATAGCGGATGACGAGCACATCGCCCTCTTTATATTCCCGGCCGACCACGGCTTTCATCGCATCTTCTTCCGTATCGAAGCAGCGCGCCGGGCCGACATGGCGCAAGTTTTTCATGCCCGCCACTTTCACGATGGCGCCTTCGGGCGCGAGATTGCCCTTGAGGCCGACCAGGCCGCCGGTCGGCGACAGCGGCGCCGAAGTGCTGAGCACGACGTCTTGATCGGTGGGGAATTTCACATCGGCCAAATTTTCGGCCATGGTCTTGCCCGTGACGGTCAGGCAATCGCCATGCAGGTAACCGCCTTCGAGGAGCGCCTTCAGCACGATCGGCACGCCGCCGACATCGAACAGATCCTTGGCGACATAACGCCCGCCGGGCTTGAGGTCGGCGATATAGGGCGTGCGCCGGAACACCTCGCCGACCGCCGCCAAATCGAAATCGATGCCGGCCTCGCTGGCGATCGCCGGAAGATGCAGGCCCGCATTGGTCGAACCGCCGGTGGCGGCGACGATGGTGGCGGCGTTCTCCAAGGCTTCGCGCGTGACAATGTCGCGCGGGCGAATGCCCTTTTCGATCAATTCCATGACCTGGACGCCCGACGCCACGGCGAACTCATCGCGCGATTCATACACGGCCGGCGCGCCGGCGGAATGGGGCAGCGCCAAGCCGATGGCCTCGGAGACGCAAGCCATGGTGTTGGCGGTGAACTGGCCGCCGCAGGAGCCGCCCGACGGGCAGGCCACGGCCTCGATTTCATCGAGTTCTTCTTGCGTCGCCTTGCCGCTCGAAAATTTGCCGTAATATTCATAGACGTCCATCACCGTCACGTCCCGGCCGCGAAACCGCCCCGGCATGATGGTGCCGCCATAGAGAAACACCGACGGCACATTGAGCCGCACCATCGACATCATTATGCCGGGCAGCGATTTGTCGCAGCCGGCAATGCCGACCAGCGCGTCATAGGAATGGCCGCGCATCGTCAACTCGACGGAATCGGCGATCACGTCGCGCGACACCAGCGAGGATTTCATGCCCTGGTGGCCCATGGCGATGCCGTCGGTCACGGTGATGGTGGTGAATTCGCGCGGCATGCCGCCGGCTTCGTCGACACCGGCCTTGGCGGCTTGCGCTTGACGCCGGAGCGTGATGTTGCACGGCGCGGTTTCGTTCCAAGTCGTCGCCACGCCGATGATCGGCCGGTTCATCGCCTCGCGCGAAATGCCCATGGCGTAGAAGAAGGCGCGGTGCGCCGCGCTTTTCGGGCCTTCCGTGATGTGTCGGCTGGGCATTTTGGATTTGTCGAACTTGGAACTCATTTTACTCTCCACCTGAATTTTGCGCGATCTTAGCCGCCCGTCCCGGCCGGTTAAAGCGCGTCAATGCGTTTTGCCGCCTCGGATATTTTGACATGCGCCGCTTCCGCCTCGGATTTGCGGCGGCGCTGTTCGGCCACCACATGCTCCGGCGCCTTGGCGAGAAATTTTTCGTTGCCGAGCTTAGCCTCGATCTTGGCGATTTCCTGGGCGATGCGGGCGAGCTCTTTGTCGAGCCGGGCGCGCTCCTGTTCGACATCGATAACGCCGGCCAACGGCAAGGCCACGGAGTGACCTTCGATCACCAGCTGAACCGAGCCCTTCGGCGGCGCGCCGTCCAGGGCGGCCATGCCGTCGAGGCGCGCCAATTGGACGATCTGCTCACGCTGGTTTTCGGCCCAATCCGGAAAGCCGTTTTCGCCGCGCAGAAGCAGCGGAATTTTCGCTCCCGCCGGGACGTTCATTTCCGCCCGCGCGGCGCGCACGCCGGAGACCAGCGCGATCACCCGGTCGATCTCCGCCGACGCCGCTTCATATTGAAGGGCGGAATCATTCAGGTCCGGCCACGCTGTGGTGATCAGTGGCTGAGTACGGTTTTCATCGAGGCGGCCCCACAGCTCTTCGGTCACGAACGGCATGAAGGGATGGAGGAGGCCGAGAATCTGTTCCAGCACCCAGGCGGCGGTGGCGCGGGTTTCGTCTTTTTCCGCACCGTCCGGCCCGTTCAACACTGGCTTCGAAAATTCCACGAACCAATCGCAGAAGACGCCCCAGGCAAACTGATAGATCGCATTCGCCGCCTCGTTGAAGCGATAAGCCTCGAGCGCCGTGTTGATGGTGCCGGCGGCGCGCGCGGCCTCACCGACGATCCAGCGGTTGACGGTGCCGGTGCAGGCAGCCGGGTCATAGGCCGGGTCGCGGGTGCAAGCGTTGGCTTCGCAGAAGCGCGCGGCGTTCCACAGTTTGGTGGCGAAATTGCGATAGCCTTCGACGCGGCTCTCGGACAGTTTGATATCGCGTCCTTGGGCCTCCATCGCCGCCAGGGTGAAGCGCATGGCGTCGGCGCCGTAACTGTCGATCAGCTCCAGGGGGTCGATGACGTTGCCTTTGCTCTTGGACATTTTCTGGCCCTCGGCGTCGCGCACCAGGGCATGGATATAGACGGTGCGAAACGGCACATCGCCCATGAAATGCATGCCCAGCATGATCATGCGCGCGACCCAGAAGAAGATGATGTCGAAACCGGTGATGAGATCGTCATTGGGGTAATAGGTCTCGAGCGCTTCGGTCTTTTCCGGCCAGCCGAGAGTGGAAAACGGCCACAGTCCGGAAGAGAACCAAGTATCGAGGACATCGGCATCTTGGGTCAACGCGACCGCCTCGCCGTAATGCGCCGTCGCCTGCTCGTGCGCCGCCGCCTCGTCCATGGCGACGAAGATTTTTTGGTCCGGGCCGTACCAGGCCGGGATACGGTGGCCCCACCAGAGCTGGCGCGAGATACACCAGGGCTGGATGTTGCGCATCCATTCGAAATAGGTGTTCTCCCATTGCTTGGGCACGAACTTGATGCGCCCGGTCTCAACCGCCTCGATGGCGGGTATGGCCAGCGTCTTGGCGTCGGCGAACCATTGATCGGTGAGCCAAGGCTCGACCACGACGCCGGAACGGTCGCCATGGGGAAGTGCGTGGCGGTGCGGCTCAATCTTCTCGACCAGGCCGAGCGCTTCCATATCGGCGACGACTTTTTTACGCGCGGCGTAGCGATCGAGGCCGCGATAGGCTTCGGGCACATTGTCGTTGAGGCTGGCGTCGGCATCGAAGATGTTGATCAATTCGAGATCGTGGCGGCGGGCGACCTCGAAATCATTGAAGTCATGCGCCGGCGTGATCTTCACCGCGCCCGAGCCCTGCTCCGGATCGGCATAGTCGTCGGCCACCACGATCAGGCGGCGACCGACCAGCGGAAGTATGGCGTGGCCGCCGATCAGGTTTTGCCAACGCGCGTCGTCGGGATGGACGGCGACGGCGGTGTCGCCGAGCATGGTTTCCGGGCGCGTGGTGGCGACGATGATGAATTCGCCGTCACGGCCTTCTATGGGATATCGGAAGTGCCATAGGGAGCCGTCGCTCTCGCGCGGCTCAACTTCGAGATCGGAAATCGCGGTGTGAAACTTGGGGTCCCAATTAACGAGGCGCTTGTCGCGGTAAATCAGGCCCTCTTCATAGAGCGCAACGAAGACCGTGCGCACGGCGTTGGACAGCCCTTCGTCCATGGTGAAACGGTCGCGCGACCAATCGGGCGAAGCGCCGAGGCGGCGCAGCTGATTGGCGATGGCGCCGCCAGATTCCTCCTTCCAGCGCCACACGCGGGCGACAAATTCATCGCGCCCCAAATCGCGGCGGTGAATATTTTCTTCACCAAGCTGGCGTTCGACCACCATTTGCGTGGCGATGCCGGCGTGATCCATACCGGGCTGCCACAGCGCATCCCTGCCCTTCTTGCGGCGATAGCGCGTGAGCACGTCCTGGAGCGTCGAATTGAGCGCATGGCCCATATGTAGGCTGCCAGTCACATTGGGCGGCGGCATCATCACGCAATAGGGCGCGGCGCCGGATTTGGGCGCGCAGGCGAAGTGACCCGCCGCTTCCCAGGCGCGGTAAATCTTGCTCTCGATATCGGTCGGCAGATAGGTCTTGTCCAGCATTGCTGAACTCTCTCACAACAGTTTAGCGGGTTGGGCCGTGGGGATGATCAAGCTCAGGCGCGCATCGCGCCCGGCCGTCTGTCACACCGGATCGGAACGGTGAATGATGCGGTCAATTTCCCGCTGTACCAGCCGTTGCACCATTTGCGGCAAGTGCTTATCGAGCCATTCGCGAAGCATGGGCCGCAACATTTCCAAAACATGGTCCTCGATGGTGCGCCCGCCGGGCGCAATCTGCTGGCCATCCCGGTCCGTCGATGGCCCGCCCATTTGAGAAGTGAAAGCGGCGAACGCGCCCGCGGCGGTGTCTTCGGTAACATTTTCCATCAAGGGTGCGTCAGGCTCCGTCTGCGGCGGCGGGGCTTCGTCGAGAATCTCTGGCGCCGCAACGGGTTCCGGCTCCGGCTTCGGCTCAGGCGCCGGTTCACTCACTTCGACCACGGTCTCGGCTTGCGCCGGCGCTTGCGCCTCGACGACATTGCCGTGTTCATCCACTTCTTCGGTCAGCTCCAGCACTTCTTCGCCCGCGCCGGTGAGCTCGACTGTCTCGGCGGGCGGGTCTTCTGCCGCCGGGGGACTCCCCTTCTCTGCCGCAGCCTGACCGGCCTCCGGTTTTTCCTCTTCCTCCCCGTCCTCCGAAATAATTCGGCGAATGGAAGCAAGAATTTCCTCCATGGACGGTTCTTCTTGTGAGGTCTCGTCCGCCATTTGATACCTGTATCAAGTCAAACATTCATGCGAATTGAGGAGCTTACGGCAAGGTGATTTAGAATGCCAGCAGTGCTTTCACGCCTTATTCCGACGACAATCCAAACCATTTCTCGCTGACGTTCCGGTAGTGCGCTTCGGCATCGTAACGTTCGACCGGAAGCCCGAGCGCCTCCGCGGTCAATTCGCCGATGGTCGCTTTTACCCAATAGCTCGAGACCACTGCGTCGCGCTCCGCACTCACAAGATTGACCTGTGCGGCAAACACTTCCTGCTCCGCGTCGAGGACATCGAGGGTGGTGCGCAGGCCGACCAGGGTCTCCTGCTCGACGCCTTCCAAAGCCAACTCAGCGGCGCGCACTTGGGATTCGAAGGCGACGATCTGCGCCCGCGCGGTAATCAAAGCTTCCCAAGCGCGTGTGACCTCCTCGAAGATGGCGCGGCGCGCTTCTTCGAATTCGAGCCGGCGCTGGCTGGCGATTTGTTTGCTGCGCCGCACCGCCGAATGTTCCGCACCGGATTGATAAAGCGGGACCGTGACGATCGCCGTGATCGACATGGAATCGAGTTCCTCGGTAAAGGAGGAAACATCGAATTGCCGGTCATAGGCGGCGCGCAGAGAGAGTTGCGGCAACAGATCCGAAACCGCCACATCGATATCGTCGCGTGCCGCCGATTCAGCGAAGTCGGCGCTGATAATTGTCGGGTTGGCGGTGCTGGCGGCTTGCAACGCATCGCGCTCGTTAGCCGGAACGCTTCCGAGGCGCGCCGGCCATTCGAGCCGCCCGGGCAAGTCGCCGATAAACTGACGATATGTCGCGCGTGACGAGATCAGGTTCCCCTCGGCGCCGATGCGGTCGGCCCGCGCCTGGGCGACACGCGCTTGCGCTTGCGCCACATCGGTACGGGTAACTTCGCCAACCTCGAAACGATCTTTCGCCGCCTGATGTTGGCGCTCAACCACGCGCTCATTGTTGCGGTTGAACTCGACCACGGATTGATTGCGCAAGACATCCATATAGGCGGTCACGGCATCCAACAGGACGCGTTGTTCGGTCTCGGCCAATCCCGCGCGCCCGGCATCGACCAAATTCTTGGCCGAGCGCGTTTCGGCTTCGGTGCGTCCGCCGCGGTAAAGCGGCTCGGTGATGCTTAAGGAAAACGAGCGTGGCTGCAGCGAGGCTTCGTCCGTGCTGGTGATTCCGCCGGTCACGGACGTCGTTTCGGTTTCGGAAAACCCTGCGTCGCCATCGATTTTCACGGTCGGGCGCCAGCCGGAAAGCGCGCTTGCCACGCCCTCGTCGGTGGCGCGGAGCGAGGCGCGCTCGGCCAACAGAGTGGGGTTGTTTTGATAAGCGCTCACCAGCGCTTCTTCAAGCGATTCGGCGAACGCGGCGGGCGACAGGAGGATCGCCGCCAAGGCGAAGCCGGCGCTGAACCCCGCAAGTTTTGTCTTGCTTCTCAAAACTCGAATGCCGCTTCTGTCTTAATGCCGGGCATAGGCGGAACGGCGGCATCGAACAGCACCCGGTGGGAAATCTCGCCGCGCAGCTTGATCCACAGCGTTGCTCGGCCAATTGCCTCGCCGGCGCCGCGCACAACCGCAACCATGCGCCCGCCCTCGGCCAATTGTTCGATCAACGGCGGCGGCACGAACGGAACCCCGCCGTTCAACAAAATGACATCATAAGGACCTTGGCGCGAATAACCCTCGGCCACGCGGCCCGAAACGATAATGATATTATCGGCGCCAACCGCGCTGAGCGTCTGGCTCGCCTGATCGGCCAGCGCTGCATCCGGCTCCAACCCGACAACCGTGCCGGCGAGGCGGCCCAAAACGGCGGATGAATAGCCGGTGCCGCAACAGACATCCAATGCCACGTCCTCATCGCTGACCGTCGCGGCTTGCAGGAGGCGCGCCAAAACCAGCGGTTCCATCAAATAGCGCCCCGGCGCCACCATCAGGTCTTCATCTATATAGGCCACGCCGGAAAGCTGTTTTGGCACGAAGCGTTCGCGCGGGATATCATCCATGGCGTCGATGAGACGCGGATTTGTCACCTTGTTGGTGCGCAGCTGGCATTCGACCATATTGTGCCGAACGGCGGCGAATTCGCTCATGGAAACCGTACCGTTATCACCGCTGCAGACCGGATTTCGGGCCAAAGGCGGATTCCTGAATCAAACACGGGCGCATCTTATATCCGCGCCGCCACGATTGACAACGCAACGGCGAAAGGCCGCAGGCACCCAGCAGACCGGCGCCCCGCGCACTCGGTTGACCGGCGCCCATGGCATACCGTATATGGGCACCCAAAGGGGCGCCCGTCGCCCGACGCCGCGTCATCGGCCGGGTGGCAGAGTGGCTATGCGGAGGACTGCAAATCCTTTTATGCCGGTTCGATTCCGGCCCCGGCCTCCAGTTTCTACTTAGTTTTCAGTTGGTTATAAGGTATCATACAGTGATAAGTTAACTAGTGGTATAACAGTTGTCGTAATCTCGTCGTCAGATTTACTTTATTTGTTCTCGTTTTGTGATTATGACGCCCTCGACATCAATCCATCACGTTCCATAATTTCCTTGGCTTTCTTTCCTACCTCCTCCGGCACGAGGTGAGCATACTTTTGTGTCATCTGCGGCGTGGTGTGGCCCAGTAGCTGCTGAATCTCAAAAAGACCAACCTCGCCCGACTGCGCTAGCAGACTCGCATAGCTGTCCCGCAGAGAATGCGGGGTGAACTTGCCCTTCTTCGCGACCAGCCTTTCGTTGTCGTTTAGGCCAACCTTGTCGATAGCGGTCTGAATTGAATGCAATGTGCTGACCGGCTGGTTCTTCACACGGTCAGACTGGAAAACATATTCCGATTCCCATTCGCCAGTTGGGCGATTGCGGTAGCGGCGCTGGAGGATTTCAGCACATTTCTCCGTCAGTTGGAGCGTTGCTTCACCGTGCTCCGAATCCTCAACCTTGGATCTCTCGATGCGAAGAAGGCCTTCGTTCTCCGAGAATTGTGACCAGCGTAATGTCCGGATCTCAGATGGGCGGGCGCCT